>JAISHG010000091.1 GCA_031262685.1 Lachnospiraceae bacterium
GCTTTGTCTAATGGAAGATTTTTTTCGTCTTCTGAATGTGGGGCGTGGTCTGTTATTATTGCATCTATGGTTCCATCTTTTAGTCCTAAAATTATAGCATTTTGGTCTTTTTTTGTTCTAAGGGGAGGATTCATTTTTGCATTAGCGCCGTGTTTTAAAACATCTTCTTCTGTTAAGCTATAATAGTGAGGGCAAGTTTCACAAGATATTTTTACGCCACGTTTTTTTGCATCTCTAATCATATTTACAGATGTTTTTGTGCTTATATGACATATATGTGCTCTTACATTATTTGTTTCAGAAATAACAATTTCTCTAGCTGCCATTATTTCTTCTGCTTCGGGTAATACTCCATCTACACTAAGTTGTTCTGCTATTTTTCCATTATTTATTGCTCCGCTTGCAACAGATTTTTCTTCGCAATGTGATGCAACAAAGGTCCCTATAGAGTCTGCGGATATAATAGCTTCTCGCATAGTTCTTGCGTTTACTACAGGCATTCCGTCATCGGAAAAAGCTATTGCCCCAGCATTTTTTAAAGCATTAAAAGCTACTAATTCTTCGCCTTTTTCTCCTTTTGATACACTAGCATATGGTAAAACATTGCAAACAGCATCTGTTTTAATTTTTTCTAATATTTCGTTTAATATATCTACATTATCGGGTGTAGGTTTTGTATTTGGCATAGGGCAAATAGTTGTAAAACCACCTTTTACTGCACTTTTGGTACCAGTTTTAATAGTTTCTTTGTGTTCAAAGCCAGGTTCTCTTAAGTGGCAGTGCATATCTATCATACCAGGCATAATATATAAGTTTGTGCAATCTATAATTGTATCTGCAGAATCCGAAATAGTATCTGCAACTTTAGTAACTTTATTATCTGATATTAGTATATCGGTCTTTTTTTCTGTATTTGAATAGTAATCTATAAGAATTCCATTTTTAAGTAATGTTTTCAAAAAATCCACTCCTTTATAAAATATATTTTAAAAATAGTATCATTTTATGTCTAAAAAGTAAATGAGATGTAGTAATTTTGTATTAAATTAGGTAGAAAGAGAGTTAATGGGCAACAAAAAAAGCACCTAAAAGTGCTTTTTTATGGTGGGCAGGGATGGATTCGAACCATCGTACCCTTACGAGAACAGATTTACAGATATAATATTTAGGTGTTTTTAAAGAAGAATATACGAAATTATATTGTATTTATCAAGATTTGCTGTTTTGTTTAATTTGTTTAAGAACGATTTAAAAAGATAAAAAAAGATTATGGTTAGTGTACCGTTGGTGTACCAAAAAAATATTGTGAGCATATTAAAAGTTACAATTAAATTTTAAGCAAATAATATAAATGTGTATTTATTTTTCTATAAGCATATCTAAGGTAACATCTAAAGCAATAGATATTTTATAAAATGTTTCAAGAGAAAAATTATAAGCTACTCTTTCGCTTTCTATTTGCCTAATAAAATCATGTGATAGGTCTACAAGTTCTGCAAGTTCAGCCGAAGTCAGCCCCTTTTCTTTTCGGTATTTTTTTATATTTTTTCTAATAGTATTATAAATATTAGTATCAAATTTTAATTTCTCTAATTTCATAGTTATGCACCACCTAACAAAATTCTATTAGACTGAAGGGCAAAAGTATGTTAGGCAAATACTAACAAAAATTGCTAGAAAGTATTTACAAGCCTAAATGGTGGATATATAATACAAAATGTTAGAAAAGATAAAAAATATTTATAAAAATATAGAAAGGAGAAAAGTTATAATGAAAAGTTTACCAAAAGGAATAAAAATCACACTTATAAGTCTCTCGACAGTTGTTGTAGTAGGAGCAATAGGACTATCTGTGTTTTTATTAAACGATAAAAAAGAAAATACAGAAAAAGAAGTATCTGCAACTCCAACTATAGAACCAGTACAAAAAGAAAACATACTTGAAGAAATATCTTTTACTAGAGAGCAAACAGAAGATATAGAACAATTTAAAACAGATTTATATAAGTACATTGAAGAAAACACAAATAGATTTGTAGAATTAAAAGGCGATAATGTAGTTGAAGATGTATTTACAATTGCAGGAGATATAAATAGTAATGCAGTAGCCACTACACAAATTGTATATACATTAGAAAATGAGACAATTGAGTATAAACTAATTGTATCATTGAATGTAACAGAAAAGCCAGTAGTACAAGAAACACCAGCTACGCAAACTCCAAAACCAAATACTACTAATTCAACTCCAAAAGCTACAGTAAAACCAAATAATAATACTAACAATACAAATAATGCTACACCTAAAGTAACACCACAAAATAATACGTCAAATGTTACTCAAGAAACAGATAAAAACGAGGTTAAGCTGGCTAAAAATAAATATTGGTATGGGAAATATGGGACATTCAACAAGACAACAGGTGGAGACTTTTTTAATACACAAAGAAAACTAGTATTTGAAATTAAATGGTCATGGAGTTCTAAATATTATGGAGATAATACAGGTGAAGTTATAGTTGGTTGGGTTAGACCCGGTTCTATGAATTCAGAGGAAGGTTATAGTGCATTAGGAATTACTAATGGTAATTCTTTTACATTAGATGAATGGATAAATACTTATGCTCCCAGCATTAAGCCAAATGTTAATTTAGGAGACGCAGGATGGAGAGAAGAAAAACAACCTGATGGAACTACCACTTTTAAGTCAACACTAATACCAATACCCGGATATGAAGAAGTAATTTATACATTACATATAGCGTACTAATATTAAGGCAGTAATAAAATAGATATTATATATTTAAGAGGAGATTAAAATATGGAATTAAAGAATAAAAAAACAAAACTAATTATTATATCTGTAATATCTGTAGTAATTATAGCTACAGCAATAATTGTAATATATTTATCAAGTCAAAAAGAAAGTGAACCTGTATCAGAAGAACCTGTTACAGAAAAAGTAGCAGAACAGCAAACAGAAGAACCTGCTAACCCTGAAACTCCAATTGTAACAGATACAGAAGAAACACCAACAGCAGAAACAGAAGTACCAACAACACAAAATAATGAAAATACAAATACGGAAAATTCTACACCAAAGGCAAATACAACAGTACAGCCTACAAAAACACCAACACCAATAAAAGCCCCAACCAGTACACCAGTACCAACTAAGACACCAACAAGCACACCTGCACCAACTAAAACTCCAACCCCAACAGTGGCTCCTGCGGGAACATTTAGCATGACACCAGTTGTTGGATATGGAATTGTTACTTTAAATTGGATATATATAGATTTTGATGAAAAAGGTAATAAAACAACAGGTAGATGGGAAATAGATTATCATGGGCTAAAAACCCCATCAATATCAACGGCACAAATTGATAAAGATTACGAGAAAAAAGTTCCAAAACCTACTACTGCTGGAGAAATCTTCGAAAAAAGTGGTAAGGAAATAACATATTATTATTCTTTGGGTAATGAAACAGAGAGAATGATAGAATCAGCAAGAAATGGCGGAATGGCTGATGGATTTGTTGTAATGCCTTAATTCTAAAGAAATAAAAAGATACTACGTATTAAAAAATATGTAGTATTTTTTATTTTTAATACAAATATTGTAAAATTGTAATATATATGGTATATTTTCCTCATAAATATATGAAAGGGGTTGTTTTAATGAGTACAGCGATTATGACTAAAGCTAGCTTACAAGAGTTTAAAGATAAGTTTGAGGAGAACTTTAAACTATCGAAAAAGAATAACAAAAACTTTGGAAGGATGTTCCAAACAATTCTTGAAGAAAAAAATATCACAAAAGAAGATTTCATTCAAGAGGTAGGTCTATCTGGAAAAACATTTGATAGATATTTAAACAATATCGGAGACCCTAGTTTAAAAAGTATAATAACTTTTGCGGTTGCTTTTAAACTTGATATGCTAAATGTAATAACATTGTTACGTGCTGGAGGATATGGCATAGATTTTACAGACAGAACGCAATATGCGTATAGTTATCTTATAACAGATTGTTTTGGAATGAGTGTAACTGAATGTAATAAAATACTTAGAGAATTAGGTATAGCAGAAAAAGATTTATTAAACGATACGTGGGGAGTTTAAAAAAATTTTTTATTTGAAAAGACATCATGTGTCATATTGAAAATACTGAGAAAAAGTTGATTTTACGTTTTTAAAATAACGAAAAATCAGCTTTTTTTTCATGCAATTTGGACATTACGTGTCAAGCATGGGGGTTGAAAAAATTGCATAATGAAAGTGTCAGCTGACAAATGTACATTGAAAATTTAATATTAAATTTAGTTCAAAAAATTTAAAAGAAAGGCGTATAGCGAAAGCTATACGTGAGTGAACAATAATGAAAGTTAAAAGTAAGTTTTTAACACTAACAAATGAGATTTTAGGCTCAAGCGACATTTTCCCATTAGTTCAAGCAGAAGATTATATGGGATATGATAGTAAACTTGGAAAGTCAACAGGAGAAAGAGAAGGGACACGTTTTACAATACTAATTGATGTTCCAGAGAGAGAAATATATTGTGAAAAATTAGACGTAAAAATACAAGGCGAAAATCAAATTGCACAATATAAAAGTGGAGATACAGCAGATTGCAAGTTTACAAATTTAAGATTGGTAATTTCTAGTATTGAATATGGGAAAGTAGAGATTAGGGCTATTGCCGATGGAATTAAGTTAGTGAGTGCAAAGGCACAAGTTGAACAACCAATTGACGGACAACTTAAGTTTAAAATGTAATAATAAGTTTGGCAAGGCATCGCCCTTGGGCGATTGCCGAGCCAAAAACATAGTTAGTATTACCTATGTTTTGAAACAATTTAAAAGAATATGCCAAAAAGTAAGCAGTATGAGATGTTACAACGATTGTAACAAATATAACATAACTAAAAATCAAAGAAAAGGAGTTCGATATAAATGGCAAAAAATAGAATAAATGATACTAAAGAAACCAATAGAGATACCATGCACAGAAAGTACATTATTACAATTAACGAACCTTTTGAAAAGGGATATACACATGAAGTTATTAAGGAATTATTAGAAAACAAATTTAAAAGTATTTTATATTATTGCTTTTCAGAAGAAAAACGGTACAAGACATCATGTTCATATATATGCAGTATTCAAAACACCGGTTCGCTTTTCTCAAGTCAAGAAAGTCTTTAAAGAGCGGGCATTTGGAATGTGCAAGGCGGAACAAGTGAGCAAAATCGCCAGTATATACGAAAGGAACGGAAAATGGTTAAATAGCAGGAAACAAGAAACCGTTATCCCTAATACATTTGAAGAATTTGGAGAAATGCCACAAGAACATCAAGGAATTAGCGGAGAAATAGCCGAGATTTATATGTTAATTAAAGACGGATTGTCAGATACAGAAATAATGGAACTATACCCAAATGAAGTTTATAACGTAGATAAGTTTGAACGTATTAGACAGCGAATTAAATCTGACGAGAATTCGGAAATAAGACGTGAGATAGAAACTTGGTACATTTGGGGAAAAACTGGAGTAGGAAAAACACGATATGTATTAGAGAAATACGGATATAGAAACGTATATAGGATAACAGATTATAAAAACCCTTTTGACGGATATAAAGGGGAAGATGTTATTTGTTTCGACGAATTCAGTTCAAGCCTTAGCATACAGAACATGAATAACTTGTTAGATTGTTATCCGTTATCATTACCAGCAAGGTACAGTAATAAACAGGCTTGCTATACAAAGATTTATATTATCTCTAACATAAAAATAGAAGAACAGTACGAAATGGTGCAGTATTTGCACTATGAAGTTTATAAAGCATTTTTACGAAGAATTAAACATATTTTAGAATTTAAAGAAGATGGTTCAATTATAGAAGAAGAATTTAAAGGAGGATATTATTATGGAGAATAATAAAATAAGAAAAAATAAAGAAAAAGTAACAACATGGAAACAAGACGTACATATAGGAATTAGTCAATTCCATTACAAATGGAAAGTAGCAATAGTCATTATATCAACTTGTATATTAGTAAAAATACATATGAGTTTAATAAAATTTAATGTTAATTTAGATAATGTTAAATTTATTCAAAATATTGATTCAGCACTTCTAAAGGATATGCCGTTCTTAAAAATAAAACTACTATATTTTATGATATATGTAGCCTCAATTACTACATCAATAATTTTGATATATGGTTTTTACAAATTATTAAAATTTCTATCTAAACCATGGAAAACAAATAAATTAGCTAAAATATGCGAACAACTACAAATTTGTTATGGAAAAAGAAATAAAAATAATTTGCCAATACTAATTACAGAAAGAAAAGACAAACGAAATGAAAAAATAAAAGTAATGGAATTTTATTCTAACGGAACAACTGTAGAAGATTGGAAGAAAGAAGATAGACTAAAACGAATTAGCCAAAAACTAAATCGTGCAGTTGTAGAAGTAGAGGCTCATAATAAGGATATTGATAAAATACTATTATATTATCGAAAAGATTATAGCGAAAAACTTATTTATTGGGATAATAATTATTTAATAAACGATGACTGTTCCCTAGTTTTGGGAGAAAATAAATTGGGAATGCAAGAGATTATTAACTTAAATGATAACCCTCATTGGATTATTGCAGGAAGTTCAGGTTCGGGCAAAAGTGTTGAATTATTAAACTTGCTAATGCAGAATATTTTAAAAGGGAATAAGGTTATAGTAGCTGAATTTTACAAGGGTGGAGTAGATTTTAATAAAGAATGGCGAAATCTTGAGAATTTCACTATATATACAGAAATAGAGGAATTGCTAGGATACATTGTTTATGACTTATCTCACGAATTAGATGTAAGAAAAGAATTATTGAAATTGTACAATTGTAAAAATATAAGTGAATATAATAGAAAAGTTGAAACAAAAGAAATAAAAGGAGAGAGATTAGACCGTATTATTATTGCATTAGATGAGGCAGGACAAGTTTTTATAAAGTCAAAAGATAAAAAGAAAGAGGAAAAGCTAGAAATAATACGAAAAAAATTAAGCGAAATATTTTCAATGTATAGATTTTGTGGAGTTCATTGCCTATACGGTACTCAAGTCCCAAGCTCTTCAGTGTTTGATGAGGCAATTCGACATAACTCTGAGAGAATATGCGGTAGAGCTGACAAAATCTTAAGCAAGATAGCAATTGATACAGAAGATGCTGCTTTTATACCTAAAAAATCAAAAGGACATTTTATAACAAGCGAAGGGAAAGAGTTTCAAGGATATTTGTTCTCTGAAAAAGAAGTATTTGAAGGTCAAAAGAAACAAGGGGTTGATAAGGGGGATTTGCAATGAACGAAAAAATAACTTTAACAGTAAAAGAAACTGCTAAATCTCTTGGAATATGTGAAGAACTTGTAAGAGATTTAGTAAAAACAAATGGTTTTCCAGCAATTCATTTCAAAAGGAAGATTATAATCAATAAGGCGGGTTTATTGAAATGGTTGGATAATAATAATGGAAAAATTCTATATTGATAATTATGTTCCTTTGCCATATAATTGCTGTAATGTAACTTTTAAATATGCTCACATAAATAAGGAGAGTGTATTTAATGAGTAAAAAGACTAGAATTGATGGCGAAGGGACAATATTTTATAGAAAGGATAAAAATTTATGGGTATTTAGGAAAAAATGTATAATTAACGGAATAGAAAAGTATAAGACTATTACGAGAAAAGATAAAACAGCATTATTAAAAGAGGCGGAAAAATTAGTTTCAAATTCGGTTTTAGGTACGTTAGTGGATAGTAACAAAATAACCATTGGCGAATGGTGCGATAAATGGCTGTGGGAAATAAAAAAATGCGAAATAAAACCAACAACATTTCAAAGCTATGAAGATAAAATCAGAAATCACATAAAAAAGCATTTAGCACCTATAAAGGTACAACATTTAACAACAGATAATATACAAAAAATGATAAACACTATGGCCGAAAATAAAAAGTCATTTAGAACGATAGAGTATTGTGTAAAACTTCTGAAAAGCATATTGAAAGAAGCAATGATACATCAGTTGGTAATTAGAAATGTTGCTGAAGGTGTACGATTACCTAAGAAAACCAAGAAGGAAACAAAAATCATATCAGAAAAGGACATTTTCAGATTTATTGAAGAATGCAAAAAAGAAGGCAAATTAGGGTTACCACTCATATTTTTGATATATAGCGGTATGCGAATTGGCGAATTACTAGCATTAAAGTGGGAAAATGTAGATTTTGAAACAAAGACTATAAAAATAATGGCTACTTTAAAACGAGTAAAAACAAATTACAACAATGACGATAAGCCTAAAACACAAATAATGATTGGAACTCCCAAAAGTGAGAAAAGTAACAGAAAATTGCCGATGTATGGTGTTCTTGAAAAAATATTAAAACAACAAAGAAAGTATCAATTAGAAAATAAGTTGAAAATGGGAGAAATGTATAATTCTGATATTGGATATGTTTTTACTAACGAATTTGGGAATAATTTAGACCCTAATAGTCCGCAAAGGTCGTTAAAACGTGTTTTGGAACGATGTGATTTAAAAGAAATACATTTACATTCGTTGAGACATACATTTGCTTCGTTAGGTTATAAAAACGGAATAGAATTAAAAGTAATGCAAGAATTATTAGGTCATTCGGTTTTATCTATGACAGCTAATATTTATACCCATATAGAAAACGATTTATTATCCTCAAAAATGAACCAGTTTGGAAAATCTCTTGAACAAAATAATTTAGGTGTTAGTGCTATAAGTGGCGGTTGGTAAAATGAATAATTTTACGTTTGTGATTTTGCTAGTGTACCGTTGGTGTACCAGCAGAACATAAACCACAATTTTAGGAAAAATAATACCCAAAAATAAAAGAGTTACGAAACCCGCAACCCTTACAGTGAACTTGATAACCAATTTTTATTCTTTATGGTGGGCAGGGATGGATTCGAACCATCGTACCCTTACGAGAACAGATTTACAGTCTGCCGCCTTTAGCCACTCGGCCACCTACCCAAGTAATAAACCATTAAACAAAAAAATGGTGCGCCCTCAAGGATTCGAACCTTGGACCCACCGGTTATGAGCCGGTTGCTCTGACCAACTGAGCTAAGGGCGCATTTCTCAACGCAAGAGTTAGTATAATATAATATATTTTGATTGTCAATATTTTTTATCCTTTTTTTTATCGAAAATTTTTCGAAAAAATATTATTAAACACTATACTTAAAAAAAAACATATGATATATTTAATAAATAAAAATTTAGGAGGGAAACAAATTATGACTAGAACAAAAAAAATAGTATTGATTATTTCAGCAGTAGTAGTTGTAGCAGCAGTAGCGGCAGTGGTATTGTTTTTTACCACAAACTTATTTGATGCATTTAAAAGCCCAAAGACATTATTTTATCAATATGTAGATAAAATGTCAGAAGCAATGCCAGAATCAACCTACGAGAGCTTTTTGAATGAACTAAAAGAATCTAAAGGAAAATCATACAAAAGTTCAGCAAACATAGCAGTAGAAATGGAATCACATAGTTATCAGTACAAAGAGACAGCAGAAATTTTAAATGGATTAGGCATGAGCGTGAA
>JAISHG010000130.1 GCA_031262685.1 Lachnospiraceae bacterium
CAATTAAAGGGGTACGTGAGCTGGGTTCAGTACGTCGTGAGACAGTACGGTCTCTATCTACCGTGGGCGTAGGAAACTTGAGAGGAGTCGTTCCTAGTACGAGAGGACCGGAATGAACATACCGCTGGTGTTTCGGTTGTCCCGCCAGGGGCATTGCCGAGTAGCCAAGTATGGATTTGATAAACGCTGAAAGCATATAAGTGTGAAGCTTACCTCAAGATAAGGTTTCCCTGAAGGGCACTTGTAGACTACAAGTTTGATAGGCTAGAAGTGTATATGTAGTAATACAAATAGCTAACTAGTACTAATTTGCCCGTTTGGCTTGTTTATGATTTTATCTAGTTTTTGTTTTTATAGTTTTATTGTATTTACTTTTTCGATAATGTAATATAAATTTATTTAAAATGTAATATATTTAGTCAGTAAAATTCCGGTGGTTATTCCGATGGTGTTACACCCGATCTCATTCCGAACTCGGTAGTTAAGCCCATCAGGGCCGATGGTACTTGGATTGCAGAATCCTGGGAGAGTAGGTCGCTGCCGGAATATTTTTTTATTTATATAGTTATAGTAATAAGGAGTGTTAAAGTAAGATATTATGCCAGATTTAAAAAAACAGGAAATATTAAATAATTTAATACAGAATTTTAAAATTATGAAAGGTTTTATTATAGCCGAACATAGTGGACTGACAGTTAGTGAAATGGATAACTTACGTAGACAGTTACATCAAGAAGATAATAAATGTATTGTTGCAAAAAATAGTTTATTAGAGCTTGCTATGCAAAAACTTAAAATAGATATTGATCGCAAAATATTAACTGGACCTACTACTGTAATTATAAATAACAATGATGATATTATTCCTATAACAAAATCTGTTGTGAATTTTGTTACAGCACATAAAAATTTTAAAATTAAAATCGCTTTTTTAGACAGAAAATATATAGATTATTCTCAAATACAGCAAATATCACAAATTGATTCTAAAAAAGCTTTAATTGAAAATGTTCTAAATAGTTTAAATACACCTATAAAACATTTTATCTCGACTATTTTTATTTTACTATATAAGTTAATTATAATCTTCAGTGCAATATTGCAATTAAAGAAAACTATTTCTTTAAAAAAAGAACCAATTAATTAATATGATGTTAATTTTTTATTAAAAAAAACGGAGGGGTAAATAATCAAATGGAAGAATTTTCAAAAGATAAGTTAATTGATACAATTTCTTCATTATCAGTTCTAGAACTTTCAGAGTTAATTAAAGCTTTAGAAGTAAAATTTGGGGTAGAAGCTAATCAGATATATCATGGAAATAATAATGAATGTAATAATAAATCTAATATAAACGATACAAAACAATCTACAGAACAAACTGAATTTGATATCACTCTAACAAATATAGGATCTAGTAAAATAAATGTTATAAAAGCTGTCAGAGAAATAACTAATCTAGGATTGAAAGAAGCTAAAGATCTTGTAGAAAGTGTTCCAAAAATATTAAAATCAAAAATTTCAAAATCAGAGGCAGAGGAAATTCGACAAAAATTTAGCAATATAGGAGCTACTGTAGAGATTAAATAAATAGTTATAAAAATAAAGAAGATCAATTTTATAAAAGAATGCTTATCTCTATAGAATAGATAGATATGACATACAATTTAAAAATTAGATTTTTTGTTAGATTTGTGTAAAAGTCCTGAAAGGTAAAAAAAATACAAATGAATAATAATAAAGTTAATTTTGGAAAAATCAAAATATTAATGGATCCACCATATCTTTTAACTATGCAAAAGGAATCTTTTAACAGATTCCTACAATACGATATTCCATATAATTTTAGGAAATATGAAGGGTTAGAAGGTGTATTAAGAGACATCTTCCCATTAACTAGTTCAGATCAGACTTTAATGTTAGAATATATATCATATACATTAGGATCTCCCAGATATTCTGTAGAAGAATCTATAATAAGAAACGTTACTTATGCAGCTCCTTTGAAAGTTAAATTAAAACTAACATATAAACCATTAGTTGGAGAAGAAGTAAAAAAAATAGAACAAGAAGTATATTTTGGAGATTTACCTATTATGACAAATACTGCGACTTTTGTTATTAATGGAGCAGAACGTGTCATTGTAAGTCAAATCCATCGTTCTCCAGGAGTTATATTTGAGGAAGATGATGAAAAAAAGATTAGTATTCTAGGAAAGCCATTGTACTCAGCAAAAATTATTCCTTATCGTGGTGCATGGCTAGAATTTGAATTTGATCAAAATGAAATTCTATATGTAAGAATCGATAGAAAAAAAAAGATATTAGTATCAACTTTATTGCGTGCAATGGGAATAGAAAGTGATACAGAAATATTAAACTTACTTAGCGAGTCTAAAACGTTGAATATTACTACTAATAAAGAGTCAGTTGAGCCTATGTTAACTCCTCATATTATATCAAATAATGTTTACAATTCGAATAAAGATCTTTTAGCAAGTGTAGGAGAAGAACTAACAAAAGAATTACTACAAAAATTGGATTCTCAAGGAATAAATCAAATTTCAATTTTTAAAGATATATCTATTCTTGCTACAATAAAAAAAGATGTAACCAAAACTTATAAAGATGCTTTAAATTACATATATAAAGTATTTAAAACTCAGGATTTCATTATACAAACGAAGGTTAATAATTTCTTAGATGAACTATTTTTTCAGTCAACAAAAAAATATGATTTAACATTAGTTGGTAGATATAAAATTTTAAGGAAACTTAAGCCTTTTTTAAATTATTATTCTAA
>JAISHG010000016.1 GCA_031262685.1 Lachnospiraceae bacterium
TCGTAATAAATTAGGAGATTGTAAATATATGTTTAAATTACACAGTGAATATACCCCTGCTGGTGACCAACCACAGGCAATAGAAAAATTAGTACAAGGTCTTAATAAAGGCGAGAAATTCCAGACACTTCTAGGTGTTACAGGTTCTCGGAAAAACCTTCACAATGGCTAATGTTATACAGAAAGTACAAAAACCTACTCTTGTTTTGGCACATAACAAAACACTAGCTGGACAACTTTATAGTGAATTCAAAGAGATATTCAGTGAAGACCGTGTTGAGTATTTTGTTTCATAGTACAAAATCGTCAGCTATTTCAACCGTTTCGAGGTTTTTAGTGTTATTTAATTCGTGTAAAATGGAATAGATTTCGCAAAAAAGATTGAACATTCTCAAACGGTCTAAAAAAACATGTGACTTTATTCGTGTAATGTTCGTGTAAGTCGAATTTGGGAAAGAAATTTATTTATATTTTTAATGATTTTTTAATAATCAAACATATATTATATTTATATAAAGGGGTATAGATTTTGAAAGCATTAGTAATAGAAGATGATAAAAGAATATCTTATGCTATTTGTGAAAGTATAGAAAATATGTTTGAAACAGATAGGGCGTATAATGGTGAAGATGGATTAGAGCTTGCAAAACAAGAAATATATGATGTTATAATATTAGATATAATGATGCCAATTATGGATGGCTTTACAGTGATAGAAAAATTGCGAAAATTAGAAATATTAACGCCAGTGTTAATGCTTACTGCAAAGGATTCTAGTGCGGACATTGTAAAAGGACTTAAAATGGGTAGTGATGATTATTTAGTAAAACCATTTAAAACAGAAGAACTGTTAGCAAGATTAGAGGCATTAATTAGAAGAAATAGAGGGAAGTACATAGAAGAAAAGACAATTTCTTTTAAAAATCTAAAACTTAATTTACAAACAAGAGAAGCAAAAATCGATAATAGAGATTTAACATTGCAAGGAAAGCAATTCGACATGTTAGAATATTTAATAATTTCTAAAAACATAATTGTAACAAGAAACCAAATATTCAATAAAATATGGGGATTTAATTCATTTGCAACTACAAATGTGGTAGATGTGTACGCAAGCTTCATTAGAAAAGAATTAAAAAAATATCGGTTATGATAAATACTTTAAAACTGTAAGAGGAATGGGCTATATGTTACAAGAATAGGGGTAGGTAATGGAGGAAAAAGTAATTAAAAATCAATTGTTGAGAAATATAATGTATACCCTAATAGCATTTACAATAATATTTACAATATTTGCTTGTATTATATATAATCAAGTAAATATGTCTGTTTATTCTGATGTGGAAAATGAATTGGTAAGATATAAAAATACAGGATTAAATATTCGTCGAAGCGGTGTTTTAGGGGAGAAGCGACCATTTAATAATCAGATTGCACAAATAATCAGTAATCCAAGAATTATTTTCATTTTGCGAGATGATGAGGGAGATGTTATAAATGCAGATAATATCGGTCAAATTTATAGTGAGTATTTAACCGATATAGCATTTGATAAAAACGATATAGAGAACATATATGATTTACAAATAGAGGATAGTTATTATTATAAAGGAATAACTTTTGAAAACATGGGAGAAAATGGCAAAACAATATATATATACAGCTTTTAATAAATGTAGATAGTGAAGCAAATATAATGAATAATTTATTGGATATATTAATTATAGGCACGTTAATTAGTATTTTAATTTCAATTATTGCAAGTTACATCTTATCAAAAAAAGCACTGATACCAGTATTGTCTAGTTGGAAAAAGCAAATAGAGTTTACAGCAAATGCATCACATGAACTTCGCTCGCCACTTACTGTAATGCAATTAAAACAAGAACAATTATTGAAAGAGCCGAATGCAACAATTCTAGAAAAAGCAGACAATGTGAATATGACTTTAGATGAAATTGAAAGAATGACAAAATTAACAACAGATTTAATGACACTTGCTAGAGCAGATTCTAATACCCAGGTATTAAATAAAGAAAAAGTAAATATTGATGAGCTAATAGAAAATATAGCAAAACCATATATCGAACTTGCAGAAAGTCAAGAAAAGAAATTAGAATTGAATTTGAATTTTAAAAAGAACCTAGATATAGATGTAAGTAAATTTAAGCAGTTAATGGTTATTTTATTGGATAATGCTATTAAGTATACAGAAGCAGGAAATTTAATAAACATAGAAACGCATACAAAAGATAATCACTTTATACTAGAATTAAAGGATACTGGAATTGGAATATCAGAAGAAGGAAGAAAACACATATTTGATAGATTTTATAGGGAAGATAAGGCAAGGTCAAGGGAAAATAGAGGTACAGGGCTTCGGACTTTCTATTGCGTATTGGATTGTAACTGCACATGGAGGCACAATAAAAGCACTCAAAAATGATCCTAAAGGTACAATTATAGTTGTTAAGTTAAAGAATGTATAAAAGTAAAATTAAAGATTATTAAAAATGTGAGAAATTTTAATGAATTTTTAATGATAGATTTTACATACTATAATTATAATTTGATAAAAGTATTTATATGGAGGAGTTATTATGCATGAAGAAAAACAATTGTATAAAAAAAGTTTTACTCAAAAAGTGCTAGTTCCATTTTTATGCGGAGCAGTAGGTGGGGCTTTGGTATTGGGGATAGGGCTTGGCGTACCATATATAAAAAATAAGTTGATAGATTTTAATGAAACAGAAGAAAAGGAGGTAGTAGTTAGGCAAACACTATCAAACAATTTTGAACAAGTATCCTTGACTGAATATTCAGATACTGCAATATATTCTGCTAATAAAGTGCTTCCATCTATTGTAGGAATTAACGTAGAATATAATATTACATCTAATTCGTTTTATAGAGGAATGCAAGGTCAAATATCTACTGCTACAGCATCAGGTTCAGGAATTATAATAAGTGAAGATGGCTATATTTTAACAAATAACCATATTATAAATTCATCTGATTCAAGTTCATATTATTCAGTATCAGAGGCAACATCTGTAAAAGTTAAATTGTATAACGATGAAACAGAATATGAAGCTAAAATCATTGGAACAGATATACAAACAGACTTAGCAGTAATTAAAATTGAAAAAACAGACTTAACTCCTGCAGAGATTGGTGATTCAAGTATATGTAAAGTTGGTGAGTTTGTATTAGCGGTAGGTAACCCATTAGGAATGCAAAATAGTGTTTCTTCTGGGATCATAAGTGCAGTAAATAGAAAAGTTAAGGCAGATGATGGAACAGAATATGTACTAATTCAAACGGACTCGGCAATAAATTCTGGTAATAGTGGTGGTGCTTTGGTTAATTCGAAAGGTCAAATAATTGGTGTTAATACTTTGAAAATGTTTGGCAGTGGAATTGAAGGAATGGGTTTCGCAATTCCTATAAATGATACAATTGATATATATAAACAATTGATTGAAAGTGGAAAAATTTCAAGACCATATGTAGGCATTGAGGCTATTGATTTGAACGAGGAAACTGCTAAAAAATATAATTTAGTTAAAGGAATTTATATAAAAACTATTGAAGCATTTAGTGCATCTGAAAAAGCAGGTCTCGAAGTTGGAGACGTTATAATATCAGTTGATGGTAAAGATATAAAAACTATGGATGAGTTAAATAAATATAAATCTACAAAAAAAGTTGGCGATGTAATAACAATTAAAATATATAGAAATGGAAATGAAAAAGAAATAAGCCTTACATTGGAAGAACAGCCATAGTATGAATGCAAAAAAATATTAACAAGTAATTCTAAAAGCATTAAAAATGTGAAAATTTTTAATGCTTTTTTAATGTTGGATTTTATATACTTTAATTATAATTTATCAAATCAAGGAGGAATTAGTTTTTATGAAAGACAAAATTTTATACTTAATCATTGGGATTTTAATAGGAGCAATAATTACCACAGGAGTATTTTTGGTAATAAACAATGGAAATAATAATGCTTCCCAAAATGGAATAAATAGAAGCAATAGGGGGAATTTTGACCCAAATAATTTACCAGAAGGATTTGACCCAAATAGTATTCCGCAGGGTGGAGCAGGTCGGACCAATACCAAATATGAATAGTAATGCAACAACAGATACTACTGGAACAAATAGTTTATAAGAGGGAGTAATTGATGAAAAAGAAAAAAAACAAACTTGTATGGGTAATTTTAATATTATTAGTAATCTTTGGAATAATGATATATTTTTATATTAATCCTTTGAGTACAACAGATGCTAGTAGTGGTTTAGAAAGTACTACTAGTGAAGCACAGGTAAGTGTTCAAACAATTACGAAATCAATAACAAGTTCTCGGTGCTATATCATCAGCAATAACAGAGAAATTACACTTGAACACAAATAGATATTTCAAAGAGATATATGTAGAAGAAAATGATTCAATATCTAGTGGGGAAAACATATTAAAATATACTAATGGAACATATTTAACAGCACCGTATGACTGCATTATAGCAGGAATATCTCTGCCAGAGGCATTGGGTAAATGTACGAGTAGCAATTACATTAGTGTAGAGTCAACTAATGACTTGTATGTAACATTATCAATATCAGAAGACGATATATCAAATGTTGCCATTCGGTCAAGATGCAGAAATAACAATAACTGCGAGCAACAAAACCTTTACTGGAGTGATAGATAAAATAAGTGATGTAGGAACTTATTCATCTTCTGGCTCAACATTTTCTAGTTTTGTAAAATTCACAAATGATGGGACAATAAAACTCGGAATGTCAGCTACAGCTAAAGTGATTTTAGAGAAGGCAGAAAATGTAATGGCAGTACCAGTTGAGGCGATTCAAACAGCAAATAATTCAAAATATGTAGTAGTGGTAAATAGTGATGGTACAACAGAAAATGTAATAGTTCAAACAGGAATATCAAATGATGCATATACAGAAATAAAGTCTGGTCTAGTAGAGGGTGAAATAGTAGCATATACAGTAACAACTTCAAATTCATCTAATGGTAGAGGTGGATTTGGAGTTATGATGCAAAATGGTGGAATGCAAGGAAGTCAGAGTAACAGACGGCAATGGTAATATGCCAAACATAAGCGGTCAAATGATACCACCAAATATATAAGGGAGATTTAAGAATAATGAAGATACTTGCAATAATTAAAGTTGCACTAAAAAATATTGCCAGTAATAAGTTAAGATCAATACTAACTATGTTAGGGCTAATTATTGGAATTTCATCAGTAATTATATTAGTTGGAATAGGAAGTGGTTCTACTGGTCAAGTAGAGGCAAGTGTACAATCACTTCGGAACAGATATATTAACAATAGGTATAAATTCAACAGATTATAGTTTGACATCCGATAATGTAGATGAAATAGCAAGAATAGAAAATGTAGCATCTGCATCTCCATATAAAAATGTATCTGCGACAGTAAGTAGAGAAGGTATAGCATCATCTCGGTGCTACAATAATTGCTACAAATAATAATTATTTAGAAGTTACAAATACAAGCATCTATAAGCGGTAGAGAGTTATCTATAATAGATATAGAAAACAAAAGTAAAGTTTGTATTTTAGGGTCAGAAATTTCAGAAACACTATTTAATTTAGCAGACCCAATAGGGGAAAAAATATTATTAAATGGGGATAATTATACTGTTGTTGGATTATTAGAAACAAAAGGAACATCAATGGGAACAAATTATGATAATTTAATATTAGTACCATTTAGTACAGCAGAATATTTAGGTAGTGATAATACAGTAAATAATTTATATGTAAAAGTAGCAGATGAAGAAAATATTGATATAACAACGAATTTAATCCAAAACTACATAAGAAGTACACTGCAAATATCAAGTGATTATTATAGCGTATCGACACAAAGTTCTATGTTAGATGCAATGAGTGATATTAGCAACACCTTATCATTATTACTTCGGAGGTATTGCAGGAATTTCACTTGTAGTACGGAGGAATTGGAGTAATGAATGTTATGCTTGTATCTGTTACAGAAAGAACAAAAGAAATAGGTATAAGAAAATCACTTCGGAGCAAAGAAAATAGATATACTAATTCAGTTTTTAGTGGAAGCATTAGTTTTAAGTTTACTACGGAGGAGTTTCTCGGAATAATTGTAGGTGTGAGTTTGGGAGGTCTTAGCTCAAAAATTCGGATATGCATTTGAATATTCTAGTACAATTATAATTATTTCATTTTTAGCAAGTAGTGCTATTGGATTAATATTTGGAATATTGCCTGCATATAGAGCATCAAAATTGAAACCAATAGATGCACTAAGACAGGATTAGGAGGGAATATGAAAAAAATAATTTTAATAGCTATCTTAATAATATTGATAATATCAAGCATTATTATTCCCACAATATATGCAGGGACAGTAAACAATGTAATGTCTATCCCAGAGAAACAAATAAAAATAGGGGAAAATTTGAAAGTATATATTAATGTAGAAAATATTACAGAGTATAAAGTTTCAAAAATTGTTTTAGGTACAGACATATATTTAGAGCCAGTTTTAGATACGCTTGACACTGGAATGACTGTTGATGATACAGAGTTTAAAAATAAGACAAAAGAATTTACAATAATAAATATTCCAGAAGGAGTAAAAACAATTTGTGTATTATATACAATACCAAACTATATTGCCAATAATACAAAAGTTAAAATAACTGCTACAGTATTTGATGATAAAGAGGAAGAAAAAACAAAACAAGATATTGAAATTACTATTGTTAATGATAAAACTTCGGACAACAATACTATAAATAATGATAAACAGAATGAAAATACAATGAATGAAAACACGGTAAAAGAAGAACAACAAACTAGTGGGGCAGATAAAAGTAAAACAGAAAATACAGTAAAAGAGCTTGCAGCACAAACAACAAATAGTAATGGGCAAACTTCAAATACTAATAAGACTCAAATCTCTAATATAGGAAATAGTATGCAAACTGTAACGTATAAAGGAAATAGAAATAATTATTTATCTAATATTACAGTAGATGGGTATGAACTCACGCCTATCTTCAATAAAACAAATAACACATATTTTATGACAGTTAAAAATGATGTAACAAGTGTTGGGGTAAAGGTAGAAAAAGAAGATAATTCAGCAGTAGTTGTTATATCTGGAAATAAAAATCTAATAGAAGGACAAAACAAAATACTAATATCAGTTACAGCAGATAACGGAAATGTTAGGTATTATAGACTTTATGTTTCAAGAGAGGGTGTTAACTAATATGAATAAAAGAAGAATTATTTTATGCGTTGTAATTTTTATAATTGTAGTAGCATTTATAATATTTGCTGTAATGTCTAAACAGAATTCTATAAATGCAGGGACAGAAAATATAAAAATAGCACAAACAGAAGTGAGTATACGGAAGTATAGTTAAAGAATTAACAAATTCTCTAGAAGTAGAAAGTCGGATTAAACGAAAAAATAGAATTGCATAATACTTATTATTTCAAAGAATTGTGCGTAGAAAAAAATAGTTATGTCAAAGAAGGAACAAATATACTTAAATATACCAATGGCACATATTTGGTAGCACCTTATGATTTAATAATTGCAGATTATTCATTGCCAGAGGCAAACGAGATGTGCACAGATTCACATTATGTAGAAGTACAAACAACGGAAAATTTACAAACAAGTGTAGACGTTAGCGAGTCCGACATGCAATACATCGAATTACGGAAAACTAGTAAAAATAACAATAAATGCTTTTCCAGATAATGAATATGTAGGGTATGTTACTTACATTTCAGAAACAGCAACAGATTCAAAATTTGCTTGTACTATAAATTTTATGAATGATGGTAATATAAAGATAGGAATGTCTGGTTCATCTACAATAACATTGCAAGAAGCTAATAATGTACCAGTTATTCCAGTTCAAGCTGTACAAATAAAAGATGATGCAAAATACGTTCAAGTTATAAAAGAAGATGGAAGTACAGAGAATGTAAATATAGAGGCTGAAATAGCAGATAGCGATTATGTTCAAATAACAAGTGAATTAGAAGTAGGAACAAAAATACAATATGTAGATAGTTCAACTGGAAATAAAGGGACAACAAGTACAGTAAGCAGTAATATTAGACAAAGTGGAATGTTGTCAATGCTTAGCAATTAAAAAATACAGATTAGGTTTAATTGTAGAAGGGTGTTTAAATTGATGATAAAAGTAAACAATGTAAGTAAATTATATGAAATGGGTGATGAGCAGATTCACGCATTAGATAATGTTAGTCTAAACATAGATAGAGGAGAATTTGTTTCAATTGTTGGAGCATCAGGTTCTCGGAAAATCTACATTAATGAACATCTTGCGGACTTTTAGATGTACCAGATAAAGGTGAATATTATTTAAATGGTATAAATATCGGAAATAGTGATGATTCAGAGCTCGCTAAAATTAGGAATAACAATATTGGATTTATATTTCAAAATTTTAATTTATTATCAAAACTAACAGCATGGGAAAATGTAGAAGTACCACTAATGTATAATGGAATTACTGGTAAGAAAGCAAAGGAAGCCAGTTATGAATATTTAGAAAAAGTAGGTCTAAAGGGTAGAGAAAAACACTTACCAAGCCAACTATCTGGAGGACAACAACAAAGAGTGGCAATAGCAAGGGCATTAGTATGCAAACCAGAGATAATACTTGCAGATGAGCCAACACGGAGCATTAGATTCAAAAACTGGTTTAGAAATAATTCAAATATTAGAAGACTTAAATAAATTAGGGCAAACTATTATACTTATAACGCATGATAATAAAATAGCAGATGTAGCAAAAAGAAAGATTACAATATCAGATGGACATATAATTTAAAAGAAAGAAGGTTGATAGAAAATGAAACTAAAAAAATATATTTTTATTTTACTCGTATTATTTGTAAATTTAATTGTATTTAACTCACATACAGTTTATGGTGCTGATGAAACAACAAAAATTGTATTGTCAGATGAAATGGATAGCAATATAGTAAATATTGGGGCGGCTGGAACTTATGAAATAAGTGGAAGTTCAAAAAATGCTCAAATATCAATAAATGCTAGTGACACGGATGAAATAATTATAATTTTAAATGGAGCAGATATAACATACGAAACTGCACCTGCAATTATAGTGTATAATGCAAAAGATGAGCAAATAGAAGGACAAGCAAATGTAAAATTTATACTTGCTGATGGAAGTGAGAATAAAGTTACAGGTGGCTCCACCTCTGATTATGATGGAGCAATAAGTTCAGATATTTCCATATCTTTTGAGGGAAATGGAAAGCTTATAATAGATAGTTCTAATGAAGG
Organism: Lachnospiraceae bacterium; assembly: GCA_031262685.1. Taxonomy (GTDB): domain Bacteria; phylum Bacillota; class Clostridia; order TANB77; family CAG-508; genus CAKPQL01. Next base: position 9,402 of record JAISHG010000016.1, read on the forward strand.
TATAGAAACAAAAAGACATGTTACATTTAATAGTGGAAATTATGAAATTTATTCAAACGATGATGCAATAAATGGAAGTGAAGACAACATTAGTTGTATAACAATAAATGGTGGGACAATATTAGCAAGTATAAAAGATACAGCTGTTGAGGGGGATGGAATAGACTCAAACGGAAGTCTTTATATAAATGGTGGCACGGTATATGCTTTTGCATCAGAAAAAAGCGAAGATGCAGGGGTGGACGCTACTTTGCGGTGTGTATATAAATGGTGGAACACTAATTGCAACAGGCAATATGCAAAGTGAAATAAGTAGCGAATCAAAACAAAAAATATTGCAGACAAATGTTTCTAATTTGCAAGATAATTTTATTGCGATATT
>JAISHG010000112.1 GCA_031262685.1 Lachnospiraceae bacterium
AAATAATTAAACTCCAATATTATGGAAAACTTTTTACCTTTTGTAAAAGGCAATCGTATTACCGACTGCCTTTTTGTTTTTTTATCTACTCTATTATTATTCTTATTTTGTAAGTAGTGAGTGTTCTTGTATTACTACAATTCTGCTTTTTAATACCTTTTATATATATCAGTAGACACGTCTATATTTAAATTTTATTGCACTGTTCATATAAATTCATAAGAAAAATGATGCGTTTTCCACTTGCTTCAGCTAATTTCGGTGGAACAGCATTTCCTATCTGTAAACTCATACTACCTATATTACCTACAAATTCAAAATCATCTGGAAAAGATTGTATTCTTGCAGCCTCTCTAACTGAAATTCCTCTGTTTTGTATGGGATGCCCATATCTACCTTTGGTTATACTTGTGCACCCACTAGTTAATGTAGGAGCTGGTTTATTATTATATAAAACACCATATGTATCTCCATACGAAATATTATTTTTATGGCATTTTAAAACCAAATCATCAGTTAAACAATAACGTGACCCATTGTGTTTTCTTATATAATCCAATCTGATTAGATTAGTTTCCGATATGTTTCTCGCAACATGATTAAACACTTCTTTTCCTTCATATTTTTCTCCAGCTTTTATTTCTGGAAGACCTTTTAAAACTTCTTCTACCGTTATCCATTTTTTAGTCGTCTTACCTATTTCATTATCACTATGAGTCTTGTTTGGTAAGATGTTTTTTATCTCTTTTGGAAATTTATCCATTAATACTTTGTAAACATCTTTTCTAACTCCATGCAAAACCAGTCTTTTTCTTATTTGTGGCACACCATAATCTGCTGCATTTAATGTTTCAAATTCAATATAATACTGCAATTCCAATTCTTCTATACACTTCTTGAAAATTTTTTTGCCAACACCAATAGACATCCCTGGTACATTTTCCATCAATATAAATGTAGGCTTCATTTCTTTAATCAATCGTATATATTCAAATACTAATTGGTTTTTAACATCTTTCTCATCTCTTTTACCTATATTAGAAAATCCTTGACAAGGCGGACATCCAGCTAATAAAAAATTACTGCCTTCTTTTATCTTAGTATTATTCAAGATATCTTTAGCGTTTATCTTTTTTATATCTTCTTGAATTACTATAACTTTTTCAAAGTTATTTTTATATGTGGCTAAAACCTTCTCATCTACATCTACTCCTAATTTAATATCAAATCCCGCTTTTTTTAGACCTAAAGAGAGTCCTCCAGCACCACAAAATAAATCTATCGCACTATATCTTTTCATTTACATCACCTTCTATCATTCAATATTTTGTATTAAAAATACTGTCAAGCATAGTCTTAATGTTCTCTATATAATTGCCTGTAGAGTCTTTTGAAACTCTATGAGCAATCATCTTTATTGTATTATAGTAACCCTCATCATCTTCTCCATATTCTTTTTCAGCAATTTTCTTTATAATTTCTTTAGCATTAGAATTATTTACAGTGGCATAATCAGTTATTATGTCACTATATGTATCATTTTTGCAACTTCTTATTAGTATTACTTCTGGGATACATCCGTCAGGCAAATAATGCACATTATTATAGTGGTATTTAATACATTGCTTATATAGCTCGATTTTTTGATCTTGACGCCCTGTTCCATCTTTGCCATCAATATACCCTTTAATTTTCTGTCCTGTTGCAGCTACAAAACACTCTATCAAAAACTCTATTGAATTTGTTTGTTGAAAGGTAAATTTTTCTATATCATACTTTACATTTTTATCCTTATCTCCATCTAACAAAATAAATACATTTTTTCTTAGCTCCGAAGACATTGCATATATTGGCAAATAACGAGTAAGTATGGTCTCTGCTCCTCCATGAACAAACTCCACATTAAAATATTGAGACTTATTTATTGCTTTTAATACTTTTTCTATCATTATTTTAACTGCTATATCTTCACATATAATAGTTTTCTTGTCTCTGGCTATATCCTCTATATTGTAAAAAGCTTCTTGAAAAGTTATATTCTCAGTTATAGAAAACTTCCCTTCCAAATTGGTTTCAAAAAGTTTAAGTGCAGTTTGTGGCATTTTATCTATTAAACATGGTGAATGTGTAGATATAATTACTTGATGCTTTTTATTTATAATCTCATCTACTAAGAACTCCTTTAATCTTATTTGCGCACTAGGATGTAAAGATACTTCTGGTTCATCCAATAATATCAATGAAAATGGGGTAGCATCCATTATTTTATGTACTAAATTAATAACTGAACTTTCGCCACTTCCTGCATTAGCTTCTGAATAACTGGAATCACGCCCTGTTTTTAACAAAACAGACGTCCCCCATGTTTCATAAACCCTATGACTAGCAATTTTAATCTCCTTATATTCTTTTCCTAAAATATAATTTATTTTTTTTATATACTTTTCTTTCAGAATTATAACTTCTTCATTCAAAGGTTCTCTAGAATGTCCCCCATACATTGGAAACTCTCCATTAAATATTTTTTCTAAGTATTTAGACCTATTCCTTATATAGTCTTGCTTTTTCCTTCCTGCACGTGGCTTCCCAAAATAAAAATATTTATCAAATGCACTCAATTCACCCCTAAAATCAACATAAATCACCTTTTTATCAACAGGGCTATTTCGGCTTCTGGGATTATCTACTGGAAGCATCCCGTCCTTCGTCGCTACTCTGGTAGTTTCCCAATAATCCAAATCTTCTTTTTTTGCATCCGTTTGTGAGCGCTTAATCCTTGACACTCTCACTTCTTTTATAGCGTCAGTTGCTTTTTCTCTATAAGCATAAAAATATCTATTTCTTTCTCTTGTACTATTCTCTAAAATTGGATCTACATTTGTAGAAAACCAATATTCGCCACAATTATATCCCTTTGGAGCTCCATAAAATGCATGTAGTGTAGAACTTTTTCCCGATCCATTTTTACCAATCAAAATAGTCATAGGAAATTTTAATTCTATTTTTGCAAATGCTTCTAAATTCTTATAATGAGGAAATTGCATATATTCAATGTAATTTTTGAATTTTCCTTGTTCTTTTAATTCTTCTATTCTATTTAGTTTTAATTCAATTCTATCATCCATATAGCCACTTGCCTTTCACTAATTTTTTAGAATATTCATTCGCTACTATTGTCACAATATATCATAATTTTTTAAAAAAACAAATAAAAAAGACAAATTTACTTTTAATTCTCCTTTAAAAAACAACTTTGCAACCATTTATTACATTATTATTTATCTACAAAACAGATTCAATATGACCCGTACACTGTTTTGTGTTTTATATCATTTTTCT
>JAISHG010000120.1 GCA_031262685.1 Lachnospiraceae bacterium
TATACTATTAGTATAAATAATTTAAAAATAAATTTGTATAAAACTCTTTCAAAATTTGAAACTTATGATACAATAAATGAAGAAAAAAAATTGAAATTATTTTCAAACTTCTATTTGCCAATAAAAGTAGATAAAACTACTAATATAGCGACTAGAAAAGTAGATGTATCATATACGTACGAAGAGTTATTAGAAAAAACTACAAAAGAATTGGAAAATGACTTAAATATCGAAATTGGGAACCCACAAAACGTAGTAAATAAACAAATAAATACCTATAGTTACGACGAGTATATAGAGGTTGAAGTAATTTACGAAGTTATAGAAAAAATAGGAACGGAAGAAAAAATCATTTTTTAAAGGAGGGTTCATTATGCAGGAAAGAAGTCTTAAAATTTATAACACCGACAAAACATTCTTTATGAAAATAACAAATACACTAAATAAGCTATTGATACCAACAAGAGTTGGGTTAAACGGAATCGTTATAACATTAAAAAGAAACAATGTTGTAAAGGCATATTGTAATTATAAAGAAGAAACAGTAGTGCAAGAGTCTAATAAAGAAAATACATTTAGCGAAAAATACGAAGAAACATATACATTGTATTTAGAAGCCATAGATAAATATATTATGGACTCCTTATATAAGAAAGTAAAAAACAATACTGCACAAGAATTTGAAAAAGCCGCATTATCTACATACTATACGATTACAAGTTTAAAGGAAACACAATATGCGGAGTACAAACTTATGAAACAAAAATATCTTTTGGAGTTAGATTATGAATCTGTTTCAGCTCAAAAGAAAAGGTCTATACCAGAAAAATACGAGAATTTTTATATAGACAGAGCAGATTCTTTATATAAAGGATTGCTTAAAAACTATGCTATACAAATAACAGACAACATTTCTAAGTTCGAAGATAAAAATTCAATATATGAATCGATATTTAGCACAATAGAAGAATACGTAAATAAAATATTGCCTAAAAAAATAACAAAAAATAAAGAAAAATACAAAGATATTGTTCAAGATTACGATAAATACGAAGAATATCAAACTGGAAAACTAAGTAAAGAGGATAAAATAGAAAAAAACATGTTACTTTTAGGTATGAGTAGAACTATATTTACACATAGCTTACCTTTAGCTACAGCAGAAAGTTGCTATCAAAAACTAATTGCAGATGCAAGAAAAACAATAGAAAATGCATCAAATGAAGCTAAACAAGAAATAACATTCAATTTGTTATTTAAGTTAATGCTAGACTATAGTGGAAAACTATTATCAACAAAAGTATATTGGGACAAGCCAGAAGATAAAAAGAATTATAAAGGTTTTGAATCAAAATTATCAAATACAGAAAACACTTCAAAACAAAGAGATATTTTACTAATTAAAACAGATTTAAAACAAATATATAATCAAAAAGAAAATTATAGTAAACTAATTAAAATATACAAACAAAAATTAGTAGAATTAGGCGGAATGAAAGAACTTGGCGGAAAAGCCAAAACATTAGAAAAATTTTTAGGTAGAAAAGTTTCTTTATCTTCTACGAAAGGTTAATTATGAACGGAAAAATACAAATAATTTACGATAGCGTAGCTCAAAAAACCGAGTACGATGAAGTAATAAATAGGGTAATAGAAAATTGCTATAAAACAGAAAAAATTGATAACAAAAATATAGTTATATCAATAACATTAACGACTCCAGAAAAAATACAAAAATTAAATAGCGAGTACAGAAATATAAATAATCCAACAGATGTATTATCGTTTCCAATGTATGAAAAAGGCGAAATATATAGTGTTAGCAGCGGAAACGAAACCTTGCTTGGAGATATAGTAATCTCCATAGAAAAGGTAAAAGAGCAGGCATTAGAATATGGAACAGGCTTTGAAAGAGAGTTTTCATACATGTTAGCACATGGGTTTTACCACCTAATGGGATACGACCACGAAAACGATACAGAAAAATCCGAAATGCGCCAAAAAGAAGAGACTGTTTTGAATTTAGTGTAAAAATTTAATTTGAAATTATAGTGAGCATAGCCACGCAAGCGTGCCTCGATAAGGGCTGTCGGGGACGCCAGCCCCTACAATGTAGGGGTCGACGTCCTCGGCGACCCAGAAATGTGCAGAATTTTAAATGAATCAGAGTATAATTCGAAAGGAAAACTTTAATGGATAAATTCAAATCTGGATTCGTATCTATAATTGGCAAAACCAACGTTGGAAAATCTACTTTATTAAACAAATTAGTAGGCGAAAAAATAGCAATTATGGCAAACAAATCTCAAACAACAAGAACACTAATAAAAGGAATCGTAAATAACGAGAATTCTCAAATAGTATTCATAGATACACCTGGAATTCATAAACCAAAAACAAAACTTGGAAATATAATGGTGGACTCTGCATATGGAACAATACCAGATGCCGATGTACTACTATTTGTGATAGATGCCGGAAACGAAAAAGTAGGCAAGGCAGAAGAAATATTATTAGAAAAATTAAAAGTATTAAATAAAAAAGCAATACTAATAATAAACAAAATAGACTTGATAAAAAAAGAAAATCTATTTAAACTAATAGAAATATATTCAAAAGAATACAATTTCGAAGAAGTAATACCAATATCCGCACTAAAAAAAGATAACAGGGAACTAATATTGCAAAAAATAGAATCACTTTTACCAGTGGGTCCTGCATATTATGATATAGAAGAATATACAGATCAAACACTAAGGCAAATAGCAGAAGAAGTTATAAGAGAAAAAGCACTATACTACTTAAGTGAAGAAATACCACATGGAATATATGTAGAAGTAGAAAAGTATTCAGAGCGAAAAACTAAATCAAATGAAAATATATTCGATATAGAAGCTGTAATTTATTGTGCTAGAGAATCTCATAAAGGCATAATAATAGGTAAGAATGGAGAAATGCTTAAAAGAATAGGGACTGCTACTAGAATCGATTTAGAACGTGGTTTAATGCAAAAAGTAAATTTGAAATTATGGGTAAAAGTAAGCGAAAACTGGCAGGAAAAAGAAAACATTTTAAAAAAGTTTAAAGCTGAATAAATTATAAAAATTTGCAAAAGATAAAATTAAAGGTAAACTTTGAGAGGAGAGGATAACATGATTAAACAAATAGCATGGAATACCTTTAAAAACACAGGAGATTTAAATACTTTTATAGAATATATGCAACTTAAAAATGTAGAAGAAAATACGGAGTTAAATAGTTATAATGGGGATATTAAAGACGAAGGGAATAGTAATTTCACAAAGTAATTCAGGTGATTTCGACAAAATGATAACACTACTAACACCTCGGATATGGTAAAATCGGGTGCATTGCAAAAGGGGCTAGGAAAACCAAAAGCCTTCTTTTAGCAGGTACTCAATTTTTATGTTTTGGAGATTACATGATTTACAAAGGTAGCAATACATATAGCATAAACTCGTGCGAGACTATTGAGGTTTTTTATAATATCAGAACAGACATAGAAAAGCTAAATGCTGCATCAGAAATGACAAAACTTACATACGATGTAACAACAGAAAATCAAAATAGTTATAAAATATTACAATTATACTTAAACACATTGTACATAATTTCAGAAACCGATAAAGATTTAGAATTTGTAATTTCAATATTTAAAATGAGATTAATGATGCTAATTGGTTATAAGCCAATAGTAGAGAAATGCAGTTGTTGCAAGCAACCTAAAAAGTTAGTTAGCTTTAGTATGAAACACAGTGGACTTGAATGTGAAGAGTGTAAATTAAGCGATACAAGTAGTATAGATATAAGCCCAACTACGCTGGATGCTATAAAATATATAATAGGTTGCGATGCAAAAAAACTATATTCTTTTGATATTTCTAAAGAGTCAAAGAAGGAGCTTGAAATAATAGCAAAACTTTATACAAAGGAAAAATTAGAAATATAGGTAAACAAAAAGTGAAATCAGTAGCATTTGACATACTCTACATAAAGTGTTACAATTTGAATATCTTACTTATGAAAGGGGTTATTCTAATGAATAATATGACCAAATTTGATTGTGAGCGGTTAACAAACGAAATCAATTTCGCTATTTCTTCGGCAAAAAAACATGGCGAAAAAGAAGCATTTTTATATTTTGATGCTGCGTGGTATAAGGGTTATGAAAAGCAATATGTTACAGACTATTGCCAAAAAAATAAAGGTTCTATAATATTAGTTGGGGTGGGTAACCACCTCAACATTTTTTTGAACAAAAGAAATGCATTTACCCAAAATACCTGATAAAATTGTTTTGTTAAAGCCCAATTTAAAGGAGGTA
>JAISHG010000001.1 GCA_031262685.1 Lachnospiraceae bacterium
CATGGTTTGGGAGAAGTTGGATTTGCATCACTTTCTTTAGCTGTTGCACTAAGCTTGCCTCCGTTATATGTATCCATACCAGTAGTAATTATAGCATCGCTTATAATAATGGTAATAAGCGAAAAGAAGGGCGCTTCTGGAGATGTAACAATAGCATTAGTATCAACGGGTGCGCTTGCTTTTGGAATAATAATAACAGCAATTACACGAGGTTTTAATATAGATGTGTATGATTATATGTTTGGAAGTATTCTATCTATGGGCAGTAGCGATGTAGCTTTGAGCATAGGTTTATCTGTACTAATAATAGTAATGTTTGCGTTTTTCTATAATAGACTATTTTTAATTACATGTGATGAAGAGTTTGCAAAGTCTATTGGAATAAATGTAACGTTTTATCATTTTTTAGTTTCTCTTATCGTGGCATTGGTTGTAGTTATAGGAATGAAAATGATAGGGACTCTGCTTATATCAAGTTTAATAATTTTTCCGGCAATAATATCAAAAAAACTAACTACTAGTTTTAAGAAACTGGTAATGCTATCTGCAATAGTTTCTATTCTATGTTTTGTGCTTGGAATATTTTTATCATTCTTTTTAAAACTTCCAACTGGAGCAAGTATAGTAGCGGTAAATATACTATTATTACTAATTACAAATGCTTACAATTTTATTGAAAATAAGTTTAAAATTTAAAATAATTTTTTAAAATATGATGAAAAATGAAAAATAATTTGGTGACATAAATCTGGAAAACCCACAAAAACAGTGAATTTTACCCAAAGGCGCTGTTTTTTATTTTTTTGTAAAAAGTAAAATTTGCAAAAAATCATTTTTTTAAAATATGAAAAAATTTAAAAAATATATTGACATGAAAAATCAAAGGTATATAATCTGGATACAAAATGTACAAAGGGGGAACAAAAAATGGGGGAAACTACAGAAAAAACATTAGACATAAAAGTTATAAAAAGAGATGGTAAAAAGGTAGACTTCGATGGGGCTAAAATTGCGTTAGCAATAAAAAAAGGATTCGATAGCATAAAAAGCGATAACGAAGACGAAGACAATTCAAAATATAATGAAGCAGATATATATAAAGTATATACATCTGTAATTTCAAATATAGAAAAGTTAGAAGCCGAAAAAATAAAAATTGAAGAAATTCAAGACATGATAGAAGAAGAACTAAAAAAAGAAGGATATACAGATGTATATGAGTCTTTCTCAGAATATAGAGAAAGAAGAAATCAATCTAGAACATTGTTTTTTGATGAAAAACAACAGCACAAATTCTTAAAATCATTAGAGAATTTGGGCTTGAAGTCTGCAAAAGAAGAAAATACTAAACGTGAAAACGCTAATATAGACGGAGACACAGCTATGGGAACAATGTTAGAATATGGTAGCACTGTATCGAAAGCATTTGCAAAATCTTATCTAATGAAAAGAAAATATGCAGAAGCGCATGATGAAGGCGAAATACATATACACGACATGGATTTTATGCCAATGGGAACAACTACATGTTGTCAAATAGATTTAGCAAAGCTATTTAAAGATGGCTTCTCAACAGGACATGGACATTTAAGAGAGCCAAAAGATATAATGTCTTATGCAGCTTTGGCAGCTATAGCAATACAATCAAATCAAAATGACCAACATGGAGGACAAAGCATACCAGCATTTGATTACTACTTAGCACCTGGAGTATTAAAAACATTTAGAAAACAATTTAAGCAAACAGTATACGACTTTTTGGAACTTACAGACTTCGATAAATTCATTGCTATAAATGGAGTTATAGCAAAAATAGATAAATTAGAAAGCATAGAATTTGATATAGATATATTCGATGCCTTTTGTAGAGAATCAGAAGAACTTAAAAGATTATTTGCAATGTCATATAAAAAAGCATTAGAAAAAACAGACAGAATTACATATCAAGCAATGGAAGCCTTTATACATAACCTAAATACAATGCATTCAAGAGCTGGTGCGCAAGTTCCATTTTCTTCAGTAAACTTCGGAACAGATACATCTCCAGAAGGAAGAATGATTATAAAAAACTTTTTAATGGCAACAGATTCTGGACTTGGAAAGAATGAAACACCAATATTCCCTATATCCATTTTTAAAGTAAAAGAAGGAGTAAATTATAACGAACAAGATCCAAATTACGATTTATTTAAATTGGCTTGCAAGGTATCTGCAAAAAGGCTATTCCCAAACTTTTCTTTTATAGATTCTTATTTCAACAAACAAAATTATAAAGAAGGGGACTACAACACGGAAGTTGCATACATGGGCTGCCGTACAAGGGTTTTGGGAAATGTAGTAGACGAAAATAAAGCTGTAACTTCTGGAAGAGGAAATTTATCTTTTTCTTCAATAAACCTGCCACGTATAGGAATAAAACATGGAACAATAACAAATGGAAATCCAGATATGGAAGCATTTTATAAAGAGTTAGAAGAAAAATTGGAATTAGTAAAAGACCAACTTTTAGAAAGATTCGAAATTCAATGTAATAAAAAAGTATATAATTTTCCATTCTTATTAGGACAAGGAATATGGATTGATAGTGAAAAATTAAAACCAACAGATAAACTACGTAAAGTGTACAAACATGGAACTTTAACGATAGGTTTTATTGGACTAGCAGAATGCTTAAAAGCACTAATTGGTAAGCATCATGGGGAATCCGAAGAGGCTCAAAAACTAGGGCTAGAAATAATAGGATTTATGAGGAAAAAAGTAGATGAATATAGTGAAAGATATAAATTAAATATAAGTTTAATTGCTACGCCAGCAGAAGGTTTATCTGGAAGATTTACAGCAATAGATAAATCTATATATGGAAAAATAGAAGGAATAACAGATAGAGAATACTACACAAACTCTTT
>JAISHG010000020.1 GCA_031262685.1 Lachnospiraceae bacterium
TTTTCCAGTTATAGCCTTTATAAACGAAACTATAATTAACATTACAAATGGTAATATTGGGAAATAGTGATACAAAAACATTATTCTAGGTATTCCCACATATGGCATAATCATTGCTACTACCGCTACAAATATAAACCAGTATTCCACTTTTCTTTTCCATATTCCAGCCACTAAAAAGTATAATGCTGCTGGCAAGCTAAACCACCATATTGCAGGGTTTCCTAATAATACTATTCTACTTAAACTCCCGCTTTCATATGTTCCTGCCCAATAAAATACAGATTGCTTCATTATTGGCCATGTGTACCATGGCGAACTATATGGATGCGTAGCAACCAAATCTGCATGATAATGATACATTTTTTGTTGATATTCTATAAAACTTGGTATGTCTTTTATATATCCCAATTTATAGTATGGTATATATGAAAGCACATATATTGCAAGTGGTATTACTACAAAAAAACCTACACACGAAAGTATTATTATAGTCCAATTCTTATTCCAAAGTTTTTCTTTTGCTTTTTTTCTTTTTACTAATTTTATTATAAAATCTATTACAAATATTATTGCTAGTGCAATTCCTGCAAATACTCCACTCCACTTAGTAGCTATTGCTAATCCCATAAACAGTCCACTAAAAAATAATGCTATTAGTTTCGATTTTAATTTATCTTTATCTTCTAATGTTACATACCTATACATAAACATAAACGCTAACATTATGAAGAGCACTAAATAACTATCTACTGTACCCATACGAGTTTGTACAAAATGCATCCCATCTGCAGCCATAAGTATTGCAGCTACTACCGAATATCTTGTTTCCTTAAATATCATTTTTGCAAATATGTATATTACTGCAATCATGGCTATTCCGGCAACGTTTCCAAGCAATCTATATGCAAAAGGATTCATTCCAAATACTGCGATTGGAATAGACATTATAATTTTCCCTAACGGTGGATGTGTCCATTCGTAAACTGGCATGTTGTTAAGATGCTCGTATGCCGTTCTTGCAAAGTATATTTCATCGAAATATGTTGTTTTCATATATGTTATTTCATCGGTAGGAATTGTATCTTGTTCATCTAGCAGTAATTTTGCGTTTTCGTTTAATGGTTCTAATTCTAATTTATTCCCACTTTTATCGTATATAGCAAATTCTCCTAAATATGAATTACTATTGCTTATATACACTCTTATATATGTAAATTCTCCGCTAAAGTTTGATTCTTTCCATGCAAAAACCTTATCTTCTTTTAATATTACTGGATCAGAATAATTTTCTTCATCGTATGACACAAAAATATATATGTCATTTATATCGGCACCTGTGAAATATCTTATTTTTTCGGTTTTACTTCTACCTTGCTTTATTTCAAATAGTGCATATTGATTTGCATCTGTTGAATGCCAAAATGTTTGTGGATTGTTAGTAGAACCCAAATTTATAAACGACAAAATACCATATATAACCAAAATTATACATAATATTATTTTGTCTAGTTTTGTTATCTCAAATTTCTTCATTTGTGCCTCCATTATTTTATTAATACATTCTATCATAATTTTTTTAATTTTTGTACACGATTTTAAAATTAGCCTTTTGCATATCTAAATTTTTGTTTAGGGCGTATACAATACACCCCCTACATGTGCAGGCACAAGACCTGCCCCTACATTGTTAGGGCGATTTCTTCGTAGAATATTTAGGTAACAAAAAGAGAGCTACTAATTTAAGTAACCCTCTTTTGCTTGTTCCCTAAAACTGCTAAGCTTTAGGAGTGAAAGTGAAAAACTACTAATTGGAGTTTTCCGTAAATTTTACGGGACCCCAACGTTCTGGACAGAAGGTGTAAAAGAATCTTACTATCTCCTGCCATGGTCCTGTCGCCTCGTCTAATTGTTTATAAATTTCGTCTGGGGAGGTACTTGTCCTTGCTTGCAAAAGATGATTATATCCATCTAATGCAACATCAAGCAAGCGTTCGAGGTTTTCTCTCGAAATGTCCACTCCCTTAAAATTAAACGTCTTTTTATTTTCACTTCCAGCTAAGCTCTGTTCCATATTGGCCTCCTAAAAAATATTCGCCAAAGAAATAGAATCCTATCGGATATGTTAACATAATATCACGGTTTTGCTGTTCTGTCAAAATCTTGTTTACTACTTATGTTAAATGTGATATATTTATACCCTAGCTATTTATTTTCTAAGGATTTTTGCAACACGGAAATGCAGTAGTTAAATAACGCTTAGAAAGGAGGCTACCTTTTTGGAAAAAGCTATACCTGAACAGAATGGTCAGGAACTTGCCTATGAAAACTTTGACGTAGATAATCTGGGCATTGAAATTACTCCCGAGCCGCAAAAAAAGAAACCATGTCCACTTCCGGGAGTGACTCGCAGTTATCCCGTCCCACCTGATGCTTCTTGTGGTGTTTGTTCCGATACACCAATGCGCGCAGGTTTTAATCCATTTAAGTATTACGACCAATAACTGACCATTTCAGCATGTTTCTAAAGGTAGTAAGAGGGGTGTTTCTATTTGAAACACCTCTCCTCTTTTTGTATATATAAATTTTTGTTCTGGGCGTATGCTAATCCTGCCCCCCTACAATATTCTCGCCCCTACATAATCGTCAAAAGAACCTTATCTGTCTATAACTAATTATTATATGGGCAATTTTTTTGTGTCTTTTGTTTACTACTTATGTAAAATGTGATATATTTGTGTCCTAACTATTTATTTTCTAAGGATTTTTGCAACATGAAAATGCAATAGTTAAATAACTCTTAGAAGGTGATTTTGCATCATGGCAGATACTTCTCAGTCTAATCCCGTTTCTGAAAATTCAGAAGCAATAGTTACCTCTGTACCTCAAGATGCTTCAGTAGCTGAAACGAGTCCCATCGAATTAGAACATTTTACACTCGAAGAATTAGGACTTAGCAGTCCGAAAGACGCACCTTTCCCTGGTATTACTCACAAAGAGATTGTTCCTAAGGGAGCCTCTCGTGGTATTATCTCCAGTAAAATAACTGGTTCCGACTATAACCACTATAAGTTCTTTAAGGATTAATTAGCTATTTAGCACATTTACAGAGGTAGTAAAAAAGAGGGTGTCCTAAAATAATTTTAGGCCCCCTCTTTTTTATATAATTTATTTTGTATAATATAGTCCCGTTGTGTCTAAGTGCCATGTTGCAATAAAGTTTTTCTGCATATTTTGGCTCAAATCTACATTTGTACTTTGTACTTCTTTTCCTATTTGGTCTAAGCTTCCCCATTTTCCATTCATTTGAACTGATACGTATCCATATTTGTTTTGTTCTGTAGCATCATCGTATTTGTAATCTACTACTATTTGTCCTTCTTTATTTGTATATCCATATTTCCCATCTTTTTTACTTAAGAATAAAGTGTTTTGAGTTAATACTTCTGTATTTTTCTTTTCTTCTAAATTAAAGTTATAATATTTGTAGTCTTCTCCTACTCGTATTCTTAAATATGCTTTTTCTTCGTTTACTTCAGAAACTATCCCACTTACTTTTATAGTAAATTCTTTATTCATTATTGCTGTTTCTACTTCGCTTACTTCTGCCATAATAAATTCTCCCAATTTATTGTAGCTTATGTAATTGTAATTAAACTCTACTGAAATTTCTTGCAAGTGATTTATTATTCCATATTTACTATCTTTTTTGGCAATATAATAATCTTCAAACATATATACTAATTCGTCATATATTGGAGTTAGTATTTCTAAACCTTGCTTATTCATTAATCCATATTTATCAGCCTTTTTTACTACTATGTTATCTCCATATATGTTTAATACTGCATCTACTCCGTCTAGTACGATTTCATCTAATGTAGCTTTATTTATAACTATTGTTTTTCCATCTTTTTTTACTCCATAGTATTCCGTACTTCCAATATAATTTACCGCTTCATATATTGGCTCTAACACAGTAGTTTTAGCAATACTTATTATTCCACATTTATCGTCTGGTTTAATTACTCTGTATCCATTTTCATATTCATCTGTAAGGCTTTCTACCCCTTTGTATTCCGCATTTATAATTATTTCTCCAGAAGTATTAGCTAGTCCAACTAGTCCTTCTTTTTTTAACAACAAACTATTTTCTATTCCCTTTAGTGATGTTATTTCGTCGTATTCTGCAGTCAATATAAGTTCTCCACTTAAATTTATTAAACCGTATTTGTTATTGTTCTCTATTCTTAATACATTCTCCTCATACCAAACTTTTCCTGTTTTATCGTAATTATCTATTGCTTCTACTTTAGAAAAGTTTGTATATATTTGCTCGTTTTTCTCATTTAATACTTTTGTTTTATATGTACCGTCTGTTTCGTTTATGTCGTAAGTAACTATAAATACTGGCTTATTAGAATTTGGTACAACTACCATTTCTTCATATTCAAATGGTATTATAGTTTGTCCATCATTCTTAATTACTCCCCATTTACCATTTTGTATAGCACTAACATATGATGTTGCCATGGCTATTTTAGGAGTACTATTATCTTTTATTATTTTATTTATTGATATTATTATTAGTGCAACTATTGCTATTACAAGTATTACAGCAAATACCTTTTTTAGGTTTATCTTTGGTTCATCATCGTATCTTTTACCTCTAGACATGTTTTTTTCCTCCCTATTCTATAATCTATATAGTCACATAATATTGTTTTAATTACTGCTATTACTGGCACTCCTAAAAACATTCCTAAGACTCCAAAATATGCTCCCCCAAATGTAACCGCAAATATTATAAGTATTGGACTTAATTTTAAAGAGTCTCCTACTATTCTTGGGTTGATTATATTTGCGTCAATTTGTTGCAATACAATTACTATTACTAACATCCATATTGCTTGAGTTACTCCACCTGTAAATACTGTTATTATTGTTGCTATAGATACTGCAACAATTGCTCCGAAATATGGAATTATATTAAATAGCCCTATCATAAACCCTAATAATACTGCATACTTTACATCCATTATTAACATCGCTACTGATGCTATTATTCCTATTACTATTCCATCTAGAATTTGACTAGATATAAACTTAAAAAATACTTCATTCGATTTTTTAAAATACTTTGATATAGCATTGTAGGTTTCTCTATTACATAATGCACTGGTTAGCTTCTTTAAAAACTCTACTATTTGTTTTCTACCTAGTAATATATAGATTGACATTATTATAGTTACAAATACATTAAATATACTTTGGGCTACTCCTATTGCTCCTTTAATATAATTGAATACTAAATCCGCATCAATATATTGTATTATATCTATTTGCTTTACTTTTTCTATTGAATCTACAACTGCTTCTTTGCTTATTATAAAGTCCTCTGGTAATTCGTTTATATAATCAGTTATATTGTTGTAATAATTAGGTAAGTTTGCTGCCAACTCTTTTATACTGCTAAATACAGAAGGTAACACAACCTGAAATAGCACAACTAACAGTGCCACTGCTATGATATATACAATTAGTACAGATAACAGTCTTGCTCCTCTTTTTCGTAAGAAAGGAATTTTACGAAGTAGTGTTTCTGTTTTTTGTACTGGCATGTAAAAAACATATGCTAATAACAATCCCATAAAGAACGGCATTAGTATGCTAATTAAAGTTTTAATCCATGTTACTACATTCATGAAATTTGCTAATACATTGTAGAATATTATTATGGCTGCTGCAAATATGAACCAATATAACCATTTAAATGAATTTTCTCTCAATTTTTTTCTCCTTTTTTTAATTTGTATGCATAGTATAGGGCGGAGTTTGGTCTTTCTAAAGGGTATTCCTTACGAACCCCGCCCCTACAAAGTATTATCCAATACGCCCTGTGGCTATATTTACACAAGATTAATTTCTAATCCAATTGGGCAATGATCGCTACCTAATATATCTTTATAAATTGTTGCCTCTTTTATTTCCTCCTTTATTTTATCAGAAACTAGGAAATAATCAATACGCCACCCAATATCTTTTTGTCTTGCATTTGCCATATACGACCACCACGTATATGAATTTTCTTTATCTGGATACAAACACCTAAATGTATCGGTAAAACCAGATTTTAAAAGTATATCTATTTTCTCTCTTTCTTCATCTGTAAATCCTGCATTTTTTCTATTTTGCTTTGGGTTTTTCAAATCTATTTCTTCGTGTGCAACATTTAAATCACCGCAAACTATTACTGGCTTACTCTTTTCTAGTCCCTTTAAATATGATTTAAATACTTCTTCCCATTCCATTCTATAGTTTAGCCTTGCAAGCTCTCTTCCAGAATTAGGTGTATATACATTTACCAAATAAAACTTTTCATACTCTAGTGTTATAATTCTTCCTTCCTGGTCATGCTCTTCTATACTCATTCCGTATGTTACATTTTTAGGTGAGGCTTTACTAAACACAGCCGTTCCTGAATACCCCTTCTGCACTGCACTATTAAAATACACTTCATAATTTGGCATATCTATTTCCAATTGACCTTCTTGCATCTTAGTTTCTTGTATACAAAAAATATCCGCATCCTCATTTTCAAAAAAGTCTAAAAAACCTTTCTTATATACCGCCCTTAACCCATTAACATTCCACGAAATCAATTTCATTTTTTATCCTCCCCTTATGCGCCCTTTTCTCGTCTCCAATAAAACAAATACTGCTGTGCTATTCCCGCCAAATTTTCATACTTTTCTTCTGCAATTTTCCTTATGTAATCATTATTTAATTTCTTTTCATCATCAGATTTTATATATAGTTCATTCATTACTCTTCTTACCCACACATCTACTGGGAATGCATCCAGTCGTCTTAAATTCGAGAATAGCATTACGCAATCTGCAACTTTTTCTCCTACTCCATCTAGTTTTAAAAGTTCTGCTTTCAAACTCTCTAATTCTTTTATTTTAGCTAACTCTTCAATTTTTACTTCACCACATTTTATCATTTTCGTAGTATTATACACTCGTTTATCTCTAAATCCCAATCCCAATTTTCTTAAATCTTCTATACTTGCCTTAGATAACTCCGCTACTGTAGGAAAAGTATAGTAGTCTTTTCCGACTAAATTTTATTTGTTTTCCATATGCTTTAGATATTCTTTCTATTATTCCCTTTATTCTAGGAATGTTATTATTTGCAGATATTATAAATGATATTATACATTCCCATAAATCTTGTTTTAGTATTCTAATTCCTTTTCCGTATTCTATACCCTGAAGCATGTATTTATCTATTAAACTTAGCTTCTTTTTTATCTCTTCATAATTTGTGTCTAAATCAAAATATTCTTCTACTACGTCTTTTATGTTTCCTTCACATATTCCCTCGAATTTTATTTTGTACTCGTTTATTTTCTTTACATTTAAAACATTATTATTAAAGACACCTGTATAGCTTTCGTCTTGCTCTTTGTTCCAACGAAAACACTGTCCGCACTCAAAGATATGTTTTGGTTCAAATGATTTACAATTTTCTAATATATATATTTGCTCAGCCACCACAATACCTCTTCTTCTCTAGTGACCATTTTAACATACTAATGTATGTTTATCAACATATCACAAAATGTCGTAATTTATCATATTATATAATTAGGTATATAGTACCAATTTTTTTAAGGAGGCTCGTTATGGAAAATATTAAAACAGAAAAATGCCCAGTAGTTAACGTTGATGGTTTTATTGAAAAAGGAAAACAATTTGATATTGATATAGTTTTACCAGAAGATAATAGAAATTTAATATATGGAATAATTAAAGATTGCTATGAAAAACCAGTTGAAAATGCTGCTGTAAAACTTATTGAAGTTTGTTATGAGTATGGAAAGAAAGAATTAAGACCTGTTTCTCATACTTTTACAGATAAAGATGGAGAATTTGTTTTTGGACCACTTTGTCCAGACAAATCTTATGAAGTTAAAGTATGGGCTAGCAAAGTAGAACATGTAAA
Organism: Lachnospiraceae bacterium; assembly: GCA_031262685.1. Taxonomy (GTDB): domain Bacteria; phylum Bacillota; class Clostridia; order TANB77; family CAG-508; genus CAKPQL01. The sequence continues at coordinate 8,011 of JAISHG010000020.1, forward strand.
GGTTTGTGCTGGATGTTCTCATACAGGTGCATGTTTGGAAGGTACAAAAACAACACCTTGCCCTAAACCAGAATCATGTAGCACTACACCTGCACCATGTCCTGGAAAAGGATGTAATTGTAAAACAGAACCAGAATGTAAATAAAGATATGCTAGGGGAAAATAAATACAATAATAGGGTCGCTGCTCGCAGCGACCCCTATATATACTTATATTTCATCTATTCGTGCAACAAATACTGTCATGTCATCTTTTGCAATTCCATAACCATTATCTATTGCCTCTCCTATTAATATGTCTGCTATTTTCTGAACATGATTTGTTTTCATTCCTTCTAACACATCTCTTACCCAAACTTCTTTATTCGAATACTCTGTATTCGATTCCATTATACCATCGCTACACATTACTATAATGTCGCCAATTTCCAAATCTTTATCATATACAACCAAGTCTATTTTATTTAATATTCCTACCGGTAAAGATAATGATTTTATTATTTCCACTGTCCCATTTTTGTGTTTTATATAGCTTGGAGCAGCACCGTTTTTTATAAATTCAATATTTCCTTTTACTAAATCTATAATTCCTATATCTATACTAGAATACATGTCTTCTTCAAATCCTAAAGATATTGTAGAATTTATTAGTTTCAAAGATGCATCTTTATCAAACCCTGTAGTTAGCAATCTCTCGAGCATTCTTATTGCGGATGAGCTACTCTTTTTTGCATCTGGTCCAGAGCCCATGCCATCACTTATTGCCATCATATATTTTCCATCATGTAATTTTATTTGAGTGCTACTGTCTCCGGATACTTGACTACCATTTTTTGTTGTTCTAGAAGAACCTATTTGAACTTTATATGTTGGATTACCTAAAACTGTTTTAGTATTTGTTATATCCGTTGCCAAAGAAGAAATCACTTCGGATACACCATTTAATTGGCTAGACATATTCTTTTTACTCTCTTTTACTTTTTGATTCCATATTATATCTAACTTAGTTATTTGATACGCATTGTTTAACAATTTTATAATATCATCTATATCTTTATTTACTTGTTTTGATATTTCATCGTTTTCTAAACCTATTATATAGCTATTTGAATCTTCGAATATTTTAATCAATTCTTCTTTTTGCAATTCATCTTTTTGTTCTAATACATTATAAATTTTATCTAAGAAACTGTTACTTAAATCTACTAAATCATCGTATAAAATATTTTGTTCATGCTCTTCCAAGTTATTTATAACTTTAGCTTTAAATATATCTTTATGTTTTTCACATTCAGCTTCCTCTTCCACAGTGCTTGCAGCTTCATTATAGCTTTTGGCTATAGCAGAAATTGTTTCAGAAACACTATTTAATTTATATACAGTATCTTCGTTTGAACTTCCTTCTATTACACCTGTTCCTGCCACTGGCAATAGCTTTACATTGCTAAGTATATTTTCTATGTTAAATTCAATTTTTTTAGGTAAAAACAAAAGCCCTAATGATGCTATTAGTATTTCTTGTATTGTGATTATTGGAACCGTATTTCCATTTACCAAATATGTAAGTATTGCATTTCCGCCAACAAATCCTATTATTACGCCAATTTTGCCAAGTTTATTAAGGATGCCTGCAATCATTCCAGATATTGCATATGCTGCAACTAGAGTTGGGTTAACTAGATTTATTATACCTAGAACCACTCCTATTGTTATTCCAGAAGTTGCTCCTACTAACATTCCATGTTTCCATCCAAGCATTAGTACAAGCATTATACTAAATATATTTGTTATAGAAAAACCTGATATTGTTATTCCACTAAATGCGCTTAACGCTACTGCTAAAAGAAGGCTCGCACCTATTACTTCTTCTATTGAAAACGCATTTTTTATTTTAAATTCATTTATTACTATTAGGGAATTTGAGAAGATTTTATAGAATATGTAAGTTACGGCTCCTGCCATTATGCTAACTAGTAAATCATACACCAAAAACATGCTAAATAACATTTGTGATGCTTGTACCAAAAATGTTGCTATGAATAAATATAATCCTAAATTTCTTTTCTCATTTCTGTTTTCTTCTGTAGATTTTGGTTTAAATATCGCTATTTGAATTAAAAATAATAGCACGACTAAAACAAATCCTAAAAACGCATTTCCTCCAAACCCCACTAATGTACCAAGTCCAGCAGCTACACATACAAATATTGCTGGTATTTTATTGCTACAAGCAGCCGCAAAAATGCACACACCAAATGGTGCGATTCCGCTCCCGAAACTCACCATAGATGCAAAGAACGTAACTATGCATAAAGTTATATTTTGAAAATTTATATTACTCTTTTTTTCCACATTACTATTTATTTCTATTTCTTCTTGCACTTCATCTTGTATTATATTCTGAAACATTCTACCACCTCATACTTTTTTTATTAATTTGTATTCTATTACTATGTTTTTGCAGTTTTTGTCAGTTTTAGAATTTTAATAAAAAAAGTTTTTTACATCTTGTGATACTTTTTTTTATTTTTTATCTTATGTTTCATTTTTACTACAACATTTTACAATGTTTTTGCCTATTTTGCAATGTGTATATCTTATATTTACGTTACATTTTTGACGTAGGGGTGGGGTTTGTTGTAGGGGCGTATTGCATACGCCCTTACAATATTTTAGAAAACACAATTATTATCAAGGGCGCAGGGTCATGCGCCCCTACATCATTTCAGAAAATATAATTATTACCAAGGGATGCATGGTCATGTGCCTCTACAATACAAACCCTAATGCGGTGTATACTTGTTCTAATTTTGGTTTTGCATATTTTCCAGCTTTTTCTGCACCTTTTGTGTATATGCTTTGTATAAATTCTTCGTTTTCTGGTTTGTTTAATTCATTATATTTTTTCTGTATTTGCTCTAGTCTGTCTGCTACCGCTTCTCCTACTGCTGTTTTGAATGTTCCATATCCTGCACCTTCGAACTCTGCTTCTATTTGCTCTATTTTTTTATCTGTAACACAAGCATATATGTCTATAAGGTTTTTTATGCCTGGTTGATTCTCTGTATATTTAACCACATTTTCTGAATCTGTAACTGCTCTTTTGAATTTCTTTATTATTTCATCTTTGCTATCTAGTAAAGATATAAATCCATTTGGATTTGCATCTGATTTAGACATTTTTTTACTAGGGTCTTGAAGACTCATTATTCTTGCACCAGATTTTGATATATACGCATCTGGTATTTTGAAAATTTCTCCATATGTACTATTAAATCTTCTTCCTAATGTTCTTGTAATTTCTAAATGTTGTCTTTGGTCTTCTCCAACTGGCACATAGTCTGGGTCGTATAAAAGAATATCAGCAGCCATAAGCACTGGATAATCGAACAATCCTACTTTTACACTGTCGTTTTCTTGTTTAGCAGTTTTATCTTTAAATTGTGTCATTCTTTGAAGCTCTCCCATGTATGCAGAATTATTTAAAATCCATCCCAATTCCGCATGTTCATGTACATGTGATTGTATAAATATTGTATTTTTTTCTGGATCTATTCCACATGCTATATATTGCATTATTACTTTCTTTATATTTTCATGAAGTGTTTTCGGGTCTTGCGTTACTGTAATTGAGTGAAGGTCAGCTACGAAATACGTACACTCGTAGTCATTTTGTATTTCTACCCAATTTTTTAATGCTCCTAAATAATTTCCAAGTGTTAATATACCTGACGGTTGAATACCGCTAAGAATTTTTTTCATATTGACCAATCCCCTTTTCTTTGAAATATCTTTAATAATATATTATTTGAGCATTTTTTTCAATTTATATTGTAACATTTTTTCTTTTTTTTTAATATTATATTAGTGTTATACATACACTATCTATAAGGGGGTTATGTTATGCCTGACATGGATATGAATAAGATTATGGCTATGCTTGCAAAGATGGATAAAAAAGACTTAGAAGCAGGATTAGCTAAGGCGAATGAAATTTTAAAAGAACAAAATAAAGATAAACAATGATAAAAAATAATTTATATAGGTGGTGATTTTGTGGAATCTTCAGATATGTCAGAACTCTTGCAAAAGTTTAAAGCTACTTTAGATGGTAATCCAGATGCTGCTAATACTATTAACGATTTTCTACATAATAATTCTAAAGATACTCAAGATGACTCGCCTAAGAATACTCCTAATGTTTCTTCTGAAACCATTAACAACATTGTCTCTATGCTTAATAAATCAAATGAATCAAAAAAATCTGAAGATAACGATTCTAAAAACACCTCAGAAGGAACTTCTAATAATAACTTTGATTTTAATTCAATCGATATGGAAACTCTTATGAAAATGAAGAGTATTATGGATAAAATGAATAGTTCAGATGATGCTAATAGTAAACTTATTAGTTCATTAAAGCCGTACTTAAAAGAAAGTAGAAGAAGTAAAGTTGACCAATATATGCAATTTTTTAAATTATCTAAAGTAATGGGGACATTTACATCAAGCGAAAAAGGAGGAAAAAATGGCATTTAGATTTTTTAATGTTGGAAATAAAGATTATAATACTATTCCCGATATAGTAGAAACTAAAAGTAGTTTCCCTTCTAATAACTCTTTTAAGGACATTCCTCCAGTAAAGTCATTTCCTCAAGCTGATTCTGATGAAGTATTTGAGATTTTCGGAATCAAATTATACTTAGATGATTTGATTATTTTAGGTATTATGTGGGTATTATATTCAGAAGGCGTAAAAGACATGGAGTTATTTATGTTTTTATTTTTATTGCTAATGTCATAAACACATAAAAACGATAAGAAAAAATTCTTATCGTCTTTTGAAACGCCTACGCTTTCTCGGGTTCTTCTTCGTCGAATGCGGCTGGATCATATGCTAATACTATTTCTTTGTTTAGAATCCACAATGCAGCAACACATATAAAAAGTATAATAGGTGTCCCAACAGTTACAGCTACGATAGGTCCTATATCCTGGTTAAAAAAGCTGTTAAGGTCTCCCGATATCCAGCCTGCACAAATTAGTGCTATTACAGCACTTACAACAAACATCCCGATGCAGCGAACAAAAACATAAAAAAACCGTTTCATTTATTTTTCCTCCAAAAAATTATTTTCTTATTGTATTTTTTAACTGCAACAAAAAAGGATACATAAGAATATATACCCTAATTATACTATATTTACATTTTAGTTTCAAATAACCATTTATATTTTCTAATTTCTAGTTTCCGAAGTGTCTTTTGTATTCCTAAGCCGTCCCCATCACAAATTAAGGTTTCAACCTTTTTCTTTGCCACTTTTATTTTTAGCGATTCTAAAAATGTCTTTCTATTTTCATTCGCCACTTCCTCTGACGGGCTTTCTAACATTTTAATATCTTCTTTTTTTATAAATATTTTCTTTACCCATGTTAATACTCTATTTAGAAAATTCATTTTATCTTTCGCTCCCTTCATCTGCAACAATTCTACCAGAACTTCTATTTAAATCTTCTATTTTTCCTTTTGTTTTTACAGCTTCCCAAGGTCTATTCCCATTTTGTTTTTGCATGTCCTTTTCATAGCATTCGAATCTTTCTTCAAAACCTTTTCGTGATATTTTCACAAATTGATTTCTTTCACCATCTGCATAATAAAACTTTTTCCCAATGTTTGGCAAATCCACATACATGTATACAACTGGCTTTTTTTCTTCATCCGCCCTATTATATACTCTATTTACAACGCATTTATTAAAATTTAAATTCTCTTCATTTATTAAAAGTCCAAGTGCTGTCATTGTAGAATTTTGGCAAGTTGCAAATTCTGGACAATGCTCTTTAAGTATTGATAGCTTTTTCTCTATTAATATTTCTGGAAAACTTCCCGAAAAAAACTCATCTACTTTTTTTGATTTTGCTAGTAATGATGTGATTGGAAAATCGCCATTTTTATCTGCAACACCTATACTTGTAAACACTTCTCTTAAGCTTTTGTCATCTAATCCTAGTGTTACATCAGAAAGTTCTTTATCATTTTTATGAGATGCTTGGTCTGTTCCATCTTCTCTAATATCATGCTTTCGTATTTCTTCATAACTTAAACAGAAATTTTGTGGCCTACCACCATATCTATGTGCGGTTAAATTCCATGTTGGATCTAAAATTGTATCTCCAGTAATATTCTCCCCATCTTTTGTAGGAAGGCTTACATTTTTCAATCTAAGAAACGAGTGTCTACCACTTGATATTTCTTCCGATTCAATTCCCACTCTACTTAAAACGTATTTTTCTACTCTCGCAATTCCATTACATACCCCATAGCCATTATCCATTATTTTCCACAAGGCCCTTGCATCATCATTGCTAAATACTTCTGTATCAAAATCCGGACTATAACTTATTCTTTTACCAATTTCATTATCTATATATGCTATTTTTTGAATATCTGACCAATCTTCTTTTATTCCGAGACAAGACAGAGTCTATCCAGATTTCACCATTTTTATATTCTGATCCAACTGATGGGGTAAGTCCTAGTTCGTCTTGTATAACTATGTTAGGACACAATTCGCAAAGCTTTAGTAGTTTATCTTTATTCTTAGGTAATACTTTCATTGGATAAATTGTTATAAGTTCATCTAATCCCTTATATATTTCTAATCTTTTTTTAAAATCAACTATAATTTTGCCAGATAAACCATCTTTGGAAAATGGTTTGCCCACTTTCATAGTAAGTGCTGTTATATACTCTTTTGGGAATTTTGATGTATCAATTTCTCCTTTTACTTTTTCATTTAAACTTACTAAGATTTTTCTTCTTTCACTAATATCTAATTCAAGCTGTTCCATTTTTTCTATAAATTCTAATTGTTCTTCGTTTCTAAACATTTTAACAATTTTATAAAGATTCATTTCATTTTTTTCAAAGAATTCTTTTTCTTCCTTGTATAAACTTATTATTTTATTGGCACCCATTGAAGAAAGCACCATTGGTATTTTTTCTTTCTCAAATTGATATTTATCTTGTTTTAATGTTTCAAATTTCTTTTCATCTTGAAACGTTGTTACTATATCCATTACTTGAGAAATATGAAATTCATATAAATCAATTAGTTCCTCTTTTACTTCATCGCTTTCTAGTCCAGCTGTAAGCCCAGAAATATGATAGTTTTTTAATTCTAATCCATCGATATATTCTCTATCTTTTAAAAGTTGCTCTTTATTTTCTTCACTTAGGGTTTCAATTATTTTTACTATTTGATATGCAATTAATTCATGTTCGGAAATAAAATTAGGGTCATGCAAAATTTTTAGTTTTTCTTCGTCATTTAAGAAATCGTTAATTAAACCAAATAAATTACCGTTTTCAATTTTATATTTTGCTAATATGCTTTTATCTGTAAGTATACTAAATTTGTCTTTAGAATTTTTCAACAATTTTCTTAGTTCTTCTACTTCCATAACACTTTCTCCTAAGTATCTTTTACTATTTGTAAAGGTGAGCAATAAAAGACCCACCCCTACATAATGTATTATATGTATTTATTTACGCTTCGACAGGAGCTTCTACAGGGCAAACCCCCCCGCATGTTCCACAACTTATACATGTAGCTTCGTCTATTGTATACTGTGTTTCACCTTGAGATATACATCCTACTGGACATTCTGCTGCACATGCTCCGCAACTTATACATTTATCTGTTATTTTGTAAGCCATTTATTTCACCCCCTTATACTTCTTCGTTTTGTATTTGTTCTAGTTTTTGCAATTCTTTAAACTCTTCTGGATTATCTACCTTTATATCTTCTTTTTCTTCTGCATCTCTAACTATTTTTATATTTTTTACATCATAAGATTTGTAAAAATGCCCTTCTCCATCTGATAGTTTCACTTTCACCTTTTCTTTTAATGTTTCTACTAAACATACTTCTCCTACACCATCATCTGTTTTTACTATTGCCCCTACTTTAGGAAGATTTTTAATCTTTTCTTCATATACATTTTGTTCATATTTAAGGCAACACATAAGTTTTCCACAGCTTCCAGATATTTTTGCAGGATTTAGCGATATATTCTGTGTCTTTGCCATTTTTATAGATACTGTTTCAAAATTATTTAAAAATGAACAGCAACACAATTCTCTTCCGCAAACGCCATTTCCGCCTAGTCTTTTTACTTCGTCTCTTACTCCAATTTGCCTTAATTCTATTCTTGTTCTGAATACTGCTGCCAAATCTTTTACTAAATCTCTAAAGTCTATTCTTCCATCTGCTGTAAAATAAAATAAAAGTTTAGAATTGTCAAATTTATATTCTACATCTACTAAATTCATGTCAAGTTTGTATTCTTTTATCTTTTTCAAACAAATATCGAATGCCTCTTTTGCTTTTTGTTTATTACTTTCAAACTCTTTTTTATCTCTATATGTTGCAATTCTCTTTACTCTTTGTACTGGTACATTTATATCCTCATTCGGAAGTTTTCTATTAGGAATTACTACTTCTCCATAATCATCACCATTAACAGTTGTAACTACTACAAAATCTCCTTTTTTTGTAATAATACTCCCCGAGTCAAAAAAATATATTTTCCCTGGTTTACTAAAACTTACTCCTACCACGTTTTTCATTTATTCATTTCCTTTCATTTCGATAAAAAAATTATCAATTGACATATCGTAATTTGCATTCCTAATTAATGCTTGCTTAGTATTTTCTAGACTTTCTATATTCTTAGTATAATTAAAGTTTCCATGTTTTACTTTTTCTATAAATATTGTATTTATATATTCTAAATAATCTATTATTTCGTCTTTATTAAAATACTTGTCTTTTACTTTAAATAAATCTATTATATCCATATTTTCCAAATTAGAAAATATTTTTTCGATTTCAACATACTTTTCTACTTTCCCTTTGAAACTAACTGCTCTTCCTATACTTCCATCAAATACATTTAATAAATTTTCTGTGAGTTCATCAAATTCGTTTCTGTCTTCTAAGAACTTCTGTAATTCCTTATTTTCTATTTTTTTAAACAATATTTTTGTAGAACGAGATTTTATAGTAGTTAGAAGTTTAGCCTCATTTTGGGCTATTAGTATAATTAAGGCATATTCTGGTGGCTCTTCTAAAGTTTTTAACAAAGCATTTTGTGCTTCTATTGTCATTAAATCTGCATCATTTATTATATATACTTTTTTAGATAAATATATAGGTTTTTCTAAAATTTTATTATTCATTTGTCTAATTTGATCTATCTTTATTGTTCCTTCTTGTGGTGCTATTATTAAAAAGTCTGGATTGTTCTCTAGTGATATTCCTTCTCCATTACTATTTCCTAGTACTTCTTTAGAAAATTCTTTTGCGAACATAAACTTGCCAATTCCAGATTTTCCAACAAATATATAACTATGCGAAATATTTTTTGAGTCTATTAGGTTTTGTAATAGTCTTTTTATTTCATTATTTCCTACAATCCCTTCAAAACTCATTTTAATTAACCTCTCCAAAAAGATTTAATGGCCAAAATCTGAATAATACTTTGCTTTCTACTTTTTCTATTGGAACACACCCAAATGCCCTGCTATCTGCACTTTCTGATCTATTGTCTCCCATTACAAATATACAGTTTTCTGGAACTACTAAATCATCGTATAACGCTCCTCTTTCTAAGTGAGTTTCAACATTCGGCTGTAAATATGGCTCATCTAATTTCTTTCCGTTAACGTAAACATCACCATCATATATTTGTAAGTGGTCTCCTTCTTTTGCTATTACTCTTTTAATATAGCTATCTTTCCCTACTTCAAGGAAATAATATGTAAATTTAGAAAACCAATTCGTAGGTTCATTTTTGTACATAGCTACTGGATTATTGTAATCAATTTGTGAAGCTGTTACTGTGGTCGTTGAAGGTGCCTCAAAAGTTATTATATCTCCAACTTGTAGTTCACCATTAGTTGTTCTGTTCCATCTATTTAAAAATAACCTTTGCTCTGGCTTTAATGTTGGGTACATAGATGGTTGTTTAACTATTGTTGGAGTACCAACATAATATCTAAAAAGAAGCGCTAACACTACTGCAATTATTATGCAATAACCCCATTCCATTATGTTTCTAACTTTTGGATTTATTTTTATCATTTGATTTCTTCCTTTCTTATGTATAGATAGGGCGGAGTTCGGTCACACAAGCGGTATTCCTTACCAACCCCGCCCCTACATTGCCCCCTACTGCTTAATTGGGATTTGTATTACTACTTCTGTGCCTTCGCCTACAATACTTTTTATGTCTATACTTCCATTATTTTGTTCTAATATTTCTTTTGCAATGGAAAGTCCTAATCCTGTTCCTCCCATTTCTCTGGTACGTGCCTTATCTACTCTGTAGAACCTTTCAAATATTTTATCTATATCTTTTTCTGGTATTCCTATTCCTGTGTCAATTATTTTTATGTACGCGTTATTGTATACAAACCCAACATATATTTTAATTTTTCCACCCTCTGGTGTGTACTTTATGCTGTTTGTCAATATATTTAATACAACTCTTTCTATTCCATATATATCTGCATACACTAATGGAACATTGGCAGTAACAAAGCATTCTGCGTTTAAATTCTTTTTAGACACTTCTATTTCTAACTTTTCTTCACATTTCTTTACAAGTTCACCTAAATCAAATTCAACTTTTTCTTGTTTTACTTGCGCTGTATCATATTTAGACAAAGTTAGTAAATCATTAACTAATTTAGCCATTCTTCTACTTTCTGATGCAATAACATTTAAGAATCTGGCTTGCACTTCTTTCTCGTATTCTCCTTCTAGTAATGTATCTGCATATCCCATTATTGATGTGATTGGTGTCTTTAATTCGTGCGATACGTCTGCTACAAATTCTTTTCTCATATTGTCTAATCTTACATGCTCTGTTATGTCTTGCACTACTACTAAAACTCCACCAGGTCTATCGTTTTCATCTTTATATGTCGCAAAAAACATATTTAAGTATTTTCCATTTATATTCACTTTTTGCTCAGATGATGTCCAATCTTCTAAATATATTATTTTTTCCATATTCATATCTATACTTATTTTTTTGAATATCTTCTCAAATGTATTATCATTTTCTGATAAACCCAAAAATGATGTAGCAGCCGGATTAATATGCATTATTTCTCCATCTATGTTAAATGCTATTATACCATCTGTCATATTCACAAGTATTGCTTCCATTTGTTTTTTTTGTCTTGTTACTTCATTTAAGTTTTCTTTAATTCCTTTTGTCATAAGACTAAATGCATTAGCTAAACCATCTATTTCATTTGATGGTTTAGCTGCTGAAAACTCTATTCTATTTTCGGAATCCGACATGAATTCTTCTGCACTTTTTATTAACTTTGTTGTAGGTTTAATTATATTTTTAGTTACAAAATATGCAACTAATACCGAAATAAGTACATATATTATTATCCCAATTAAAAAAATTATTTTATTTTGATTTAGCACTTCTTCTAAAAGTACTGTATTACCATTAAGAGTTCTTGTTGTATATAAAGTAAAAGCACCTAACCCCGTTATTACAACTATTCCTACAATCATAAATATAATTATTATTTTTATTTGTATACTTTTAAACACGATTTATTCTCCCGTTAAATAATATCCTACTCCTCTTTTGGTTACTAATATTTGTGGATTAGATGTATCTTTCTCGATTTTTTCTCTTATTCTTCTTATTGTTACATCAACAGTTCTTATATCTCCATAATATTCGTATCCCCAAACTTTTTCTAATAATGTTTCTCTTGTAACTACTCTATTAGGTTGTGTCGATAAAAACTTTAGTACTTCAAATTCTCTTAATGTTAAATCTACTATTTTCCCATCTATTTTAGCTTCAAATTTACTTAAATTTAACGTTAACGTACCTAATTTAACTATTGGATCAACCTTTTTTTCATCTTGCACTACTTCTTCGTAATCATCTGCAGCAACATTCATTGAGGCATCAACTTTTCTTAGGTTTGCTTTTATTCTTGCCATCAACTCTCTGACACTAAATGGCTTTGTGATATAATCGTCTGCACCTAATTCTAATCCTAATATTTTATCTATTTCTTCGTCTTTTGCTGTTAACATTAGTATAGGTACATTAAGTGTAAGTCGTATTTTTTTACAAGCTGTTAATCCATCCATTCTTGGAAGTTGAATATCTAATAATATTAAATTAGGTTTTTCTTTTAATGCTATTTCTACTGCTGTTAACCCATCGTATGCTTGCAATGTTTTATATCCTTCTTTTTGCAAGTTATAAACTAATATGTCCACAATTGGCTGCTCATCGTCAACAACTAATATGGTTTTAGGTGCAATTACAGATTCTTCCATACTTTTACCTCACTTCTCCTATTTTCATAAATACTTTATATCACATTTATTTATTTTGTACAATATTTATATATTTCTGGCTGTTTGTATTTTTATATTAAGGGTGGAGTTCGGTATTCCTTACAGGTCATTTCTCACCAACCCCACCCCTACATCAAAAATTATAATTTATGCTAACCATTCACCAATATTTACATTTTGTTTGGTGCGTTAAATCCTAATAATTCTATACATGTTTCTAATATTTGTTTTACTAAATTTATTAGAGATATATAAGATTTTAAGTTTGTTTCTTCTGCCTTTAATATTTTAGTTTGTCCATAAAATACGTTAAATATGTTTGATAGTTCGTATATGTAGCTACATATTTTGTATGGTGCATTTTCTTCGTATGATTGCTCTAATGTTTTATTGAACTCTGATATTAACAGCATAAGTTTTTTTTCTGTATCTGTTTCGGGCTCTAAAATCTCGCAT
>JAISHG010000097.1 GCA_031262685.1 Lachnospiraceae bacterium
TTTTAAATTAAAAATGGAGCTACTATCGGGACTCGAACCCGAGACCTCTGCCTTACCAAGGCAGTGCTCTACCACCTGAGCTATAGTAGCAACTTGTTATTCACTTTCGCAATTTATCATGAAAACAAAAAATTGTCTAGTCCTTTAAATATCTTTTGTACATTTTAACATTTTTACAAAAACCTTTACAAAGCACCAAATTTCCGCTACAATATAGTTACAAGAACATTCTCCTTTTGTGGAGAATAGTATTAAATTAACAGGAACGGAGAGTTTGTAGAAACTCTCTATTTTTTTAAATATTTTTTATAAATTTGCATATAATATTATTACAAGAACATTGCGAACAATAGGTTTGCAATAGTATTAAAAGAAAAATGAGCAGATTTATTTTTGCTCATTTTTCCGTTAATTTTAATTTTTTAGCTATCACTTTTTATTAGTTTTGCTTGCATTACAACTCGTTTATTATCTGAACTTGCGCCATAACAAGTCGATAACGTTAATACCTTATCGTTTGCATTTACAGTTGCATTAAAATTATATTCACTACGTCGTAGCATTTCTCGTAGCCACTCTTCATATTTTTCACTACTTTCAAATTCTGTTTTTATATAATACTCTAATTCTGTTGTGACATATACAGAAAATACTTGCCACATCGTATTTTGATTCTCTGTTGATAAGTTAATTATATAATTATCTTTATTTGTTATCCAATCTGATTTTAATATGTTTTTTAGTGTGCCAAACATTGTTCCATCTATCATGTTGTGTCCATAAATTATAGTGTTTTTGTTTAAGCTACTGCTATTATTTCTATAATCCATGAATATCCATCCTGCCCTATTTTTAGCCTTTTTAAACGAACGTGTTAAATAATAATTATTATCACTCGCTTGTACTACTGGGTAATTTATATTTGTTCCTCTCACTGAAACAAATCCTACAGTATCAGAATTTATTGTTTTTAATTCTTGTACGTTTGCATCTATTAACGGCATTTTTATATAATTCCAATAATCGTTATTAGATTCAACTTTTTCGTCTGGTGGATTGATAAGTATTATATTTTCTGTATCTTCTACTTCTTGCACCTTGGTTATTTCTGCAATTTCCTTTATTTCTTCCTGATTTTTGTTTTTATCTATATACCAACTCAAGAGAATATAGGAGTTATATAAAATAACTCCTACACACAAGGCAATTATAGCATTATATATTATTTTGTTTTTACTTATTTTCACCATTACTTGTTTTCCTCTTTATTATATCTCCTCAATTGTTAACACCTTTTCATTTTAATATAATACGGATGGTTTTTCAATAAGATTCTGTATACATTTTGAAGTAACCGTAGCACCACTATATATATTTACATTTTCTATTAATTCTAATGGCACTTCTTTAATGACAATATCATCTTTTTCAATAATATATTTTCCGCCATCTTTTTTTAATATCATTCCTGGTTCAGTTAAGTATATGTTCATTTCTTACCTCTTTTCCTTTGTATAATTTTTTAGTTTTTTTATTAGAGTGTCTGGACGAAATTCTACCAAACACTCTATATCAGTCCCTTATCTCAGGGGTCTTTTTTATGCACAACTGAACGCACAACCGAACGCATACATTATTACTAGTTTCCGTCCCCTTATCTCAGGGGTCTTTTTTATGTAACTGAAAGCGCTACCCAAAGAAGGGCAAAGTTTCCGTCCCCTTATCTCAGGGGTCTTTTTTATGCAGAAAAAGCGGTGATTTATCGCCAGTGATCAAAACGTTTCCGTCCCCTTACCTTAGGGGGCTTTTTTATTCTACCAAACAACAACTCTGACCTAATGAACAAACCGTTTCCGTCCCCTTATCTTAGGGGGGGGTTATTAAAAAAGCAAACGGCTTAGGTGTAGACGGCATCGTAGTGTTTCCGTCCCCTTATCTCAGGGGTCTTTTTTATTACACACTTGAGATATCGATTTGCTGACTCTCCAGAGAGTTTCCGTCCCTTTACCTTAGGGGTCTTTTTTATAAAAAATCTAGCCCGAGGAGGTAAAAAATGGGAATATTGTTTCCGTCCCCTTGTCTCAGGGGCCTTTTTTATCAACGTCGGCACGATACGAGAATACACCAAAAGTGTGTTTCCGTCCCCCTATCTCAGGGGTCTTTTTTATCCTGCATCCTAGCAATCTACTCCGACGCAGTCTATATAATCAAATTTCGATAATCCAAAACTATTTATCAAAATTTGGTTAAAGCAATTCAAAAAATTTATTATAAAATTCCATATATATACTGATTCCATCACACTTTCGACGACTCCTCTATATTCTCTTGGATTTTATTTAAAATTGTCTCAATCCCGATAGGATAAATTTAAAATTTGTATCCCCACACAAGAAAATAGTATAACATTATCTTTCAATCCTTATTCCTCCCATTCCCATTGATGTTTTAATTCCTAATCCACTATATTCTCCAAATTCAAAGAGCATATTCAAAATATTTTTCATTGTTGAATTAGCATTTATACTAATCTCTAATTCACCAATGTAGCTAGGAATTGTAGTTTGTTCAAGATAAAATTTTGTAGATTTCAACTTATATTTTGATATATAAACTTTATTTGCATACTCTTGGTAAACATCTTCATCTATTATATTTGTCTCCTCATATTCATTCCACTTGTTTATCAGATTACCCAATATACTGTGGGTGTTTGGCACTATCTGATAATATCCATTTGACTTGTATGAAATTGGCGAAAGTATTTTATAATATAGCTTTCCTGTATTAGTATCATCAGACAAAAACCATTTTTTAAACAGTGCTTTTTGTGTAGTTTCTTTTACTAGTTCTTTCGATATTATTGGTAAAGTCAAATTTTTTTGTTTTAATTTTATTTCATTTGATTTTAATATATTATCTTCAACTAGTAATTGGCACGCTTCTTCTCCTATTGTTGAAATGACCCATATGTATTCACCAGTTTCATTTCTATAAATATACTGAGAATACGGATTATACTTCATTTCGTGTAGCTTTTCTACATATTCTACCTTTGCATTTTCTAAAAGAAATCCTTGTAAAATAGAACCCCAATTATATATTCCATAATTATCTTTTTCTTGTATATCTAACTTTATTTGGTACTGTTTTAACATATTTCTCTCCTATATTTCTATACTTAATTTACACATTCCAACGCAATAATAACTATTATTATACTTAGCGAGTTTTATTGTTCTTGGAGACATAATTTTGTCGTGAAGTCTATGCTCATGTATTTTAACCGAAGCGTCTAATTGTTTTATTACTTCATCTTTTAATTTTTTTCTATCATTTATTATTGCATGTAATAAGCTTTTTGTAAAATATCCATTCCCTCCACCTATCATAAAATTAGGTAGTTCCGTTTCTGCTGAATACTTAAATTTATATCCTTTTTCCCTTTCTGCCATTTCTTTAAATTCATTTTGTATCTCAATAAACTTATTTGTAAACTTTTGGACAGCTACAAGTATATCATCAAAACTTTTTATTCCTATTTGGCTTAATTGGTCATACTCATTTGTCATTGTAAATTTAAATTTTGTTAGCGGAACTATATACTCTCTATAAATTGGTAAAGAATTTATTTTAATATTTTTGCAAGGTGTTAAGTCTTCTTTACTTGTTATAAAAACATTGTCTCTACTAACTGGTTCCGAATCTGATACTTGAATAAAACTTCTTAAATCTCTTCCTTTTCTTCCTTGTGGCATAAATACTTCTTTTTCTATGTCTTCATATGTTGGAATTCCCTTAAATATTGCTGGATGTTCTAACATGTATTTATACGCAATTGCTGTTACAAGAAATCCTTTTATACTACTTCCCGGTATATATAAGTTAGAATCCATATCGCTAATAAAACAAGCTATATCATTTAAGTTTTGAACAGATTTCCCATTTATTTTTTTGTAAACTAAGGATTGAAGTTTTAGTGGTTTATAACAAACTTCTGCAATATTTATGCCCAAATTCTGCAATGTTTTTTGGGGTGTAGCTAAACTTTTTACTAAATTCATATACTTTTCTGTATATCCTTTGTTTTCTATTTTTTCTATTAATTTATCGGGATTAATTATACTTATTTGCATTTTTTCTTTATCAAATACATATTCTTGTTTAGTTAAAGTATTTCCCTGTCCTATATGTATTGGTGTTAAATTTTCTAATACCACTCTTTCCATTTTTTTATTCATCTATATCCACCCCTATACACATTGAAATTCCATTTCTATATACAGAATGCATACCTTCTTGTTTTAAATCTTTTATTTCCCCATTATATATTTGGTTAAAACAAGATCCTTCTTCGAACATGTATATTTCTTTCTTTTTTACTTGCTTTTCTGCATATGTATTTGAGTATATAAATCCAGCTCTTTTTATTAAAGAATAATACATATTTTCTAAATCCATATCATTTATTTCTTCACTAGTTGGAGAAAGTAAAGATATTAACATTTTGTACTTACTCTCATTAGCCTTTTCTATTGCTGTATATAACATCTTTTCTGCGTTATCTGCACAAGTTTCCATATCGTCTATTCCATATATGGAAAATTTGCCATATCCTATGCTCTTTTTCCCGCCTATTCCTGTATATTGTAAAGATGTTAGTGCTTTTTGTATTTGATTCCATACCTCGTTTTCTTCATATCCAACAATAAAATATAGACCTGCTTTTCCTTCTCTCCCTGCAATTATTTCATCTTTATACTTAACTGAATCTATTGAATACAGTTCATTCTTTCCTTCTTTATCTTTACTTTGCAGGCTTACTTTAGCTTCCATTGATGTAGTATAAATATCATCTTTTATTTTTGCCAAATTGGCTGTGTCATCATTTTTTAAGATTTGTATATAATTTTTAAAATCTGTTATGTTTATAAGATTTATTTTTTTGAGTTCTTTTTTTAAACTTTTTTCCTGTTTATCTTCATCTTTTTTATCTGCATTTACATGAATCAGTGGCTTAGGTAAATACAATCTATATTCTTTTTTATGTGTATCGTGCCAAAATGGGAAAGCTGAAGAAATTTTCATTTTTCCATCGCTAAATTCTGCAACAATTTTATCTGCTATTTTTTGCCCACATAAATTTAACATTTCTATGTAAATACTACTAAACAAAGTGTCACTATGACAAATTGCAAATGTATCTTCTAAACTTTTAATTCCAAATCTTACTTTGTTGTTAAAAATAATTTTAATAATTTTATACTTCATTACTATTTTTCTCCATAAATATTTTTTTATATTTTTCTTTATCTACAATTTGTCCATTTATATTTTGCGGTTCAAAAGATGAAAACACGAACTTAATTCTTCCATATCCACGAGTGCCGCTTCCACCAATGTAATCTAATTCTAATAGGTTTATTCCTTTTTTTAGTGTACTTAAATCTTTTTCTAATTCTTCTTCATTTTCTAGTGTGTACACAAATTCTACATTAAACCTACTTCCTTTAACTGCACGTTCTATTTGCCTTGGATGTTTCCCTTTCAAAGTTATTCGGTCTATTGTATTTTCGTATTTTATTTCTGTATACGACAATTCTAAGTTTTTTCTATTTAGCTCTTCTGCACTTTTTTCAGCTAATACTGAGTCTACAAATTGTAGTCTTGCACACTTTTGTGCTTTATCATTTCCAAAAAGTCTATCTATAATTGTTTGCTCCACTTCTTCATTTACCATAGCTCTACTTAACAATGCTCTCAATTTTCCTTTTAAACTCGAACCAGGTATCATTGTTTTGTGAGTTATTGGATCACGTACCACCTCACTATCTACAGCCCCTATTGTAGAAATATCTTCCCCTGCACCTATATGCATTCCTGTAAGTAATTCTGCTTCAAACTTTATTACAATTTTGTCTTTTATTCTATTAACTTCCATATTAATACTCCTTTAATCCTCTTTATAAAATTTGTTGTAAGCAATTATAGCTTCTACATATTGTACTACCTTATTGAAATCATCTTTTGTTTTTATAGCATCTAACATTTTAAGCAACGTTGTTTTTTCTAAAAAATCTATTCTTTTTAATTTTGCAAACTGGTACACTAATTTCACTTTTATGTACTTTAATATATTTAATTGCTCTTTTGATAAAGCTCCTTCGCAAGTTTCTAATTTCTTTTTTACATTTACAAACAGAATTAACATATTGTTTAATTGAGTAGTTGTAATTCTATTGTTCTCGTATTTTATTATTCTTTCTGCATAATCTAGTTCGGTTCCTTTTATTGGCACTATATACTCTTTTTCTTGCGTGTTACTACAATTATTATTGTTGGATTTTTTCCCTGAATAGGATTCATTATTGCCCATCTTTCTTCTCCTCTCTATTTTTATATATTAATATTATTAATGCCATTCTTAATGCCTTTGCCTCTTCTTTACTATGTACAGAATTATATATTTTTTCCTTTACCATTTTAAATCTGTTTTGTCGTATTTCGTCGGTTTTTGGTATTTTTTCTTCTAATCTGCCTAACAAATAAGCAGTTCTAACTATGTTTATTTTATCAAGATTATTAATTAGTTTTAATAAATTATTCAATGTGCCGGATGTCATTTCTATTTTGTCATCTTCTTCTGTTTTAATATCGAAATTATCTTCAATAAGTTTTATGTAATTAAATACATTTTTGAATCCTTCGAAATCAAATCTATTTTCTTCCTTTGCTTCGAATAATGTTATGCAGTTTTTTCCATCTGCTTCTTTAGAAAAATCTTCTAATTCTCCTACTATACTTGCCATTTTTGATATTGGGAATTTGCTATAAAACATTCCTACTCCAGCAGATAATTTTACTTTTCCTGTAGAAAACTCTTTTAACATATTGTCTAATATGACTGCTAATTCTATTATTTCGTCCCATGCTCCAACTATAAATAAATCATCGCCTCCCGAATATATAATTTTAACATTCCCCTTAATCTCTTTTGATGAAAGTACATACTTATTTTGCTGAAAGTTTTCATTACTACATATATAATTTGTGTTTTCTTTAAAAAACTCTGATAGTTTGTTCGATAATTCTGTATATCGCGATAATGTAGATAGTCTTGGTTTTAGTCCATTTTTAAATAAATTTCCTAAATTATCTACATCCGCTCTTAAAACTCCAAACTTCTTCACGCCTATACTTTTTTCAGAATATTCTTCAAAGCTACTATTTTCTAATCCATACAAGCCCATATTTATGTTGTTGGAAATAATATTACCGACCTTTTTATTTATACCATAGATTCTTTTCTCTCCATCTTTAAGCTCTTTTATATCTTCTTTTTGAATTTTTGCAAAACATTTTTCTTCTGATAAACTTGGCAATTCTATACCGGTTTGGTTATTTATAATAATATTTATCCCTCTGTTTGCCGTGTTCACGTTTTCTTGTAGGCGCTTTCCCAAATTGTATATATCGTTACAAGACACGCAAATTTCTGTTTCAAATTCTTCGTTATAGATGGTTTTGTTTGAGGCTTTACAAATTATACATTCTCTAGTTTCTTCTACATTTGATGGAGTAAGTAGTTTTTCTAATTGACTCTTGTCATATTTATGTAATTTCTTTTCTCCTAATTTTTCTGCTAATTTTCTAAAAATTGTATTTCTTTTTACTTTTGTATCTACTGTATTATCGAAATTACTTGCAGAAGACTCTTCGTACGCAATATTTAAAAACAATTCATTATTATATTTTTCTATCAACCAATTATTTATTTTTGCACTTGCAAAATTTATTACTTCCTTAGCTTCATTAGTGTTTGGTAATAATAGATACGAATGGGCTCCTCCGCTATAAATTACATTTGCTCGTGTAAGTTCCAATTTCTCTAGCAATTCATCTATACAGTGCTCCATTAAGAAATCTAAATAAAAAGATCTTGCTTTTAACATTTTTCCAGCATTTTTTGATGTTATTGTGTATATAAACTTTTGCACTCCAGATAAATCCATGCTCAATAGCAAGTAATAGTTTTTGTCTTTTTTTGTTTTTTCAAAGAATTCATTTTTATAGTCTGTTATATTTGTTTCTTTACAATATTTATACATACATGAAGCAATTGCTGCTGTTAATTTAATATGC
Organism: Lachnospiraceae bacterium; assembly: GCA_031262685.1. Taxonomy (GTDB): domain Bacteria; phylum Bacillota; class Clostridia; order TANB77; family CAG-508; genus CAKPQL01. Next base: position 8,143 of record JAISHG010000097.1, read on the forward strand.
TCATATAGGGAAATATCTGCATATTGGCTAGCTGTGGTACTTGATGGTATGAATTTCAGTGCATCTTTTAATATTTGCATTAAGGAATTCGGACTATAATTTTCAAAATCATATTGCTTTAGTGCATTGCTCAGGTTATTTGCTATGCATATGTACTTATCTCTTAGTATCTTTCCTGATGTTATTTCCTTTGGCATATTGGGCTTATTATCTATGCCGCTTTCTATCTCGTATTTGTAATTTGTAGAAGTTTCGTGCATTACATTATTGAAAACAGAGGACAATCCAATATCGCAATTGAAACGTCCTTTTTCTTCTTCGTCTATATCTCTCTTATCTGTTGTTGCTGCTATGTTATCTGCTTCGTACAGAATGTATGCTATGCTATCATCTCCAATATTTTGCTCTTTTAGTTTTCTTATGTGGTGATACTCTATAGCTTCTTGAATTTCATTATCTATTTTCCCTGAAAGTATTTCTTGTAACTTATATACCTCATAATCTCCATGTTCTATTTTTGCGCTATTTACTCTTTGAAATAATTCACCTATACCATGTAAGAGGCTTGCATATACTATTTCTTGCACTACTTTTTCTCCCCTCTCCAATACATTTATTATATTTTAAAAATCACTCATACATCTTATAATATATTTTTACATTTTACAACAATAAATTACTTATTTTTCATGTTCTTACATTGTTTACCTTTTAGTCAAAACAGATTAAAATTTCTATATTGAGTCTAGTGCTTTCGCATATTTCGTAATATCTATTGCAGGTACTGTACCGCATTTTTGTAGTGTAACAATCATTTTTACAAAAAATGTGATTAATGCTTCGTTCTTTTTACTGACAAAGAATTGTGGTTTTTTATCTTTATCGTACGTAATTTCAAAGGTCCCTTCTTCCAATGCAATTCCCAAATCTATTCTATTTGTTATATTTGCGTTTGATAAAATATTTTCTTTAAATTCTTTGCCAAACTTTTTTTGCCATTCAACTTTATTGGTAAGAATTCCTCCAATTATGTTATGAGGTTTCTTAGGGTCAAATGTACCTCCAGCGTGATGAATACTTGCAGATGTTCTTTCTAAATTTCTAACACTCTTTATTTTATTTTTAGCGTACTCTATATATTCTTTATTAATGGTCGGCTTTATTTCAAAAACAGCATACACACTTTCAGCGGGTATATATTTCATATTACCTTTGTTAAAAACAAATGGTGTATATTGCATATCATATATAACTAAATCTATCTGGTCGCTAGTATAACCATTGTTGTCAATTATTATTGCTTTATCTACACTATACCTTTTAGGTAAGTATTTTCGCAACCACTCAATCCAAATAATTTCGTTATTATCCCCTTTACTAGGCATATGTTTTATAGCATTATTCGTTTTATACGAATCTAACATCTCTTTTTGTAAATCATAAAATAATTCTTTAATATCAACCGTATTTTGTTTTACCATACACTTCTCCTCCAATACTATTGTCTGCTAGAAATAAAATCACTTGTTTTTATATTTAATTTTCTATTAGCGTCACTGCTACATCCGTTTCTAACAACACATTATTTTCCATTTATTACGCAAACATTATATCACATAATTTGACAAATTTCTGTTTTTCCTTACAAATTTTGTAACATTATAAATATAGCATCATTTATTGATATAAGAACACCGTAAATTGGAACATCAGCAATACCACAAAAAATAGAGTGTCCTAATAATAGAACACTCTATTTTTTATAGCTTTCCTATTTTCCATAGTATGCGTCTAGTAATATTTGTTTTATTTCTGATACTAATGGCAATCTTGGGTTTACTGTTGTGCACTGATCTTCGAATGCCATGTCTGCTAATTCATCTACTTTAGATAAAAACTCTTCTTCCTCTATTCCGCATTCTTTAATTGATTTTGGCATTTCTAAGTTAGTTAGTAGTTTTTTTATTTCGCTAATTAAACTATCTACTAATTCTTCCGTTGTCTTTCCTTTTAGTCCTAATTTTCTTGCCATGTTTGCGTACTTTTGGTCAGCTATAAAGTATTCGTATTTGGGGAAAGAAACGAACTTGGTTGGTGTAGTAGAATTATATTTTACTACATATGGTAGTAAAATTGCATTTGCTCTACCATGTGGTATGTGGAATTCTCCTCCCAATTTATGTGCCATAGAATGGTTTACACCCAAGAATGCGTTTGTAAATGCCATACCAGCTATACAGCTTGCATTGTGCATTTTTTCACGTGCAGTTTTATTTGATTCATCTTTGTATGCTTGCTCTAAATAATTAAATACTATTTCTATGGCTTTTTCAGATAATCCATCTGTGTAATCTGATGCCATTACTGATACATAAGCCTCTAAAGCATGTGTTAAAACATCCATTCCTGTATCTGCTGTAGTTTTCTTTGGTAGTGTCATAACTAAGTCTGGATCTATGATTGCGACGTCTGGTGTTAGTTCGTAATCTGCTAAAGGATATTTAACATTTTTTGTTTTGTCTGTTATAACTGCAAAAGAAGTTACTTCTGAACCCGTTCCTGAAGTTGTAGGAATTGCAACCATTTTTGCTTTTACACCTAGTTTAGGGAATTTATATGTTCTTTTTCTTATATCCATAAATTTTAGTTTTAAACCTTCAACATCTGCATCTGGTTGTTCGTAGAATAACCACATTCCTTTTGCTGCATCTATTGGACTTCCTCCACCTAAAGCTATTATAACGTCTGGCTTAAATGCGTTCATTGCTGCTACTCCTCTTTT
>JAISHG010000019.1 GCA_031262685.1 Lachnospiraceae bacterium
ATTTTTTCTTCATATGTTTTATTTTCCATTTAATTCACTCCTCTTTAATTTTTTACACTAAATTATGTTAATCTTACCATATTTTCGACATAAAGTAAACAGTTTTGGCAAAATTTACATAAATTTAACATTTTCGTAACAGTATTGTAATAATTTATTTACACCTTGCAAATAGCATATTTTTTGATATAATCATAAAATATTAAAAAAGTGAGGTAGATTTTTTATGGCATACAATTTTAAAGATATAGAAAAGAAATGGCAAGATAAATGGGATAAAGAAGGCACTTTCAATGCAGAAAATAGTTTTTCTAAGAAAAAATGGTACGGGTTAATTGAATTCCCTTATCCATCTGCTCAAGGTTTGCACGTTGGTCATCCAAGAAGCTATACGGCAATAGATATTATCGCAAGAAAAAGACGTATGCAAGGATACAATGTACTATTTCCAATAGGCTTTGATGCTTTTGGTCTTCCTGCTGAAAACTATGCAATTAAAAACAAAGTACATCCTAAAATTGTAACAGAGCAAAATATCGCTAATTTTACTAAGCAGTTAAAATCTTTAGGTTTTTCATTCGATTGGTCTAGAGTAGTTAACACTACTGACCCAAATTACTACCAATGGAGCCAATGGATATTCGTTCAACTATTTAAACACGGACTTGCATATAAAACCACCATGCCAATCAATTATTGTACTGGATGTAAAGTAGGTCTTGCAAACGAAGAAGTTGTAAATGGTGTTTGTGAAAGATGTGGTAGCCCTGTAGTGCAGAAAGAAAAGAGTCAATGGATGCTTAAAATTACAGAGTATGCACAAAAACTCATAGATGATTTAGATGATTTAGATTACTTAGAAAAAATTAAACTTCAACAAAAAAACTGGATTGGTCGTAGCGAAGGTGCAGAAGTTATTTTTAACATTTCAAATGCAGAAGATGAATCTTTAACAGTTTATACTACAAGACCAGATACTTTATTTGGTGCAACATATATGGTTGTAGCGCCAGAGCATCCAATTCTTAAAAAGCTAGCTAATAAAATATCTAATTTAACCGAAATTGAAGATTACAAAGCAAAAGCCGCATTAAAATCGGACTTTGAAAGAGCAGAACTTTCTAAAGAAAAAACAGGTGTTGAAATTAAGGGAATAAAAGCCATTAACCCTTTAACAGGAAAAGAAATTCCAATTTGGATTTCAGACTATGTTTTAATCACATATGGTACTGGTGCAATTATGGCAGTTCCTGCCCACGATTCTAGAGATTGGGACTTCGCAAAAAAATTCAATCTTCCAATTATAGAAGTTGTTTCTGGAGGAAAAAATGTTTTAGAAGAAGCATACACAGATGTGTACTCTGGAACAATGGTTAACTCTGGTTTCTTAAGCGGGCTTGATGTAAAAGATGCAATTAAAGCAGTTATAGAATTTTTAGAAAAAAATAATATCGGAACTAAAAAAGTAAATTATAAACTTCGTGATTGGGTATTCTCACGTCAAAGATATTGGGGCGAACCTATTCCTATTGTTCACTGCGAAAAATGCGGTTTTGTTCCATTAGACGAAAAAGATTTACCTCTTGTTCTTCCAGAAGTTGAAGAGTTTGAACCCGGAGAAAATGGAGAATCTCCTTTAGCAAAACAAACTGATTGGATTAACACTACTTGCCCACATTGCGGAGGAAAAGCTAAACGAGAAACCGATACAATGCCTCAATGGGCTGGTTCTTCTTGGTACTTTTTAAGATACGCAGACCCACATAACCAAAATGCACTTGCTTCTAAAGAATCTTTAGAATATTGGTGCCCTGTAGATTGGTACAATGGCGGAATGGAACATACTACTTTGCATTTGCTATATTCTCGCTTTTGGCACAAGTTCTTATACGACATTGGTGTAGTTCCTACAAAAGAGCCTTATCAAAAGCGTACTTCTCAAGGTATGATACTAGGTTCTAATGGAGAGAAAATGTCTAAATCTAGAGGAAACGTTGTAAACCCAAATGATATAGTTAATGAATTTGGCGCAGATACTTTTAGAGTATATGAAATGTTTATTGGTCCATTCGACCAAGCTGCTCCATGGTCTATGGATAGCATAAAAGGATGCTACAAATTCTTAGAAAGAGTTTGGAATTTAAGCTATATGTTAGCAGAAGGAGATACTTATTCTCCTAAGTTTGAAGCAATGATGCATAAGGCGATAAAAAAAGTTTCTTCAGATATTGAAGAAATGAAGTTCAATACTTCTATTGCTACATTTATGACAATGATAAATGAATTTTATAAAGAGAAAAGTATTAACAAAGCAGAATTCAAAACATTCTTAGAGCTTTTAAATCCATTTGCGCCACACATAACAGAGGAATTATACGAAAAATTAAATACAGGAAAAACAATTTCCGCTTCCGATTGGCCAAAATTTGACGAAGCAAAAACTATAGATAATGAAATAGAACTTCCTGTACAACTAAATGGAAAACTAAAACTTACCGTTAAAATTGCTCTAGATGCAAATGAACAAGAAGTAAAAGATATAGTTCACAAAGAGGCTACTAGCCTGCTTGATGGAAAAAATGTTGTTAAAGAAATTTACGTAAAAAATAAAATCTATAACATAGTTGTGAAATAAGAAAAAGAAGGTTGTGCTTCGCACAACCTTCTTTTTATTTTATTTAGTTAATTCTATTTTCATTCCTCCATTAAGAGTTATTTTGTAAGAATCTTCTGCACTATATTTACTTATATCAAATTTAAGAACCATCTTGTTTTCGCTATAGTAATTAGATTGCTGAACATTTATATCTTCGCTATTGTATTCCATATTTTCGCTGGTTAACTTTGGTTCGCTATATAGAATATTTGATTTATCTTCTCCAGAATATAATAGTTTTTCTAAATCATCTGTTTTTAGTGTTACTGTTAGTTCAGTTGCACTTAAAGTTGCCTTCTCTACAAATACATTTGGCACATTAACACTTCCAGTATATTCTATATCATCTACTTTGCTAACAAATCTATCTGCTATTTTTATTTCAAATTCCCAATTACCAACGTATTCTTTTATCTCTTGAGGATTAACATATGCTACAATTCTTTTTATTGTAACTTTCATTGTGCCTGGAGCAACTTGCTTGTATATAGGCATTGTGTATAACTGCTTTACTATATTGTTTTCTAACTTTTCTGCTTTAGCTAATTCTGGTCCAAATCCTCCTATACTATCTTCGCTATATTTGACCTCATTTCCGTTTTCGTCTAAAAATGTTATTAAGTTAAATCTATTGTTATACTCTGCCCCTTCAGCGCTTTCATCAGGATGAACGCGTATACTGCCATTTTCTTCTTCAGACCATGTATTATCGCTAGTAAGTTCTGTACTATATATCTCTTTAGGTTCGATTTGTTCGTCTGACTTTATATTAAGCGTAATTCCAACTCTACCATTATCTATAAAATAGTCATCTATTTTAATTCCTAACCCCGCATCAGTTATATAATCCATATCTACTTTCTCAAAATAATCATTTGCTTTTGCTTCGTTTATTGAGTTATTTCTGTAATCTATAATTGCTTTTGCAGCAAAAGTTGCGCCTGTTCCCACTATTATTACGCCCATCATTGTGGCTACTAATTTATTTATTTTCATACCTATCATTACCTCTTTTCTTTCTTCTTTAAGGCTAGACTTTATTCTATTTGCAATTTTTTGAGGAATATATACATCCTCGTTTAGCATTTTCGCTATTTTTTTATCAAATTTATCTTCCATATTCCAAACCTTCCTAATTACAATCTTTAAATTTTTCCATCAGGGCATCTGCACTACAGATGCCTCTACATAGGCAGGCATAAAACCTGCCCCTACATGATGCTTTTTAATCTTGCTTTTCCTCTTGCAATTCTTGTTTTTATAGTGTTTTCATTCATTTTAAGCACTTTCCCGAATTTCTTTTGTAGTTAGCCCATACATGTAATGTAGCACAAAAATTTGTCTATCCTTTTTCTCCAAATTGTTTATAATAATATAAAAATCAGAATCTTCTTCGCCTAGTGTACTTTTTTCGTCTGGTAATTCTTTCTCGTCATCTAAATAATGAATTTTTTTGTTTCGATTATACGTTTTTTTACACTCATTTATTAAGATTTTTATAATCCATGTGTTAAAAAACTTCATGTCTTTTACTTTTTTTATATTCTTGTAAGCATATATTAAGGTGTTCTGCAAACTATCTGCTATGTCATCGTCGTTATGTACAATAGTTCTTGCTACTTTATAATACTTTTGCTCGTTTTGCAGTATAAAATTTGTAAAAGCATCTTTATCGCCATTTTTAACATCTTCAAGCATTTGCTCCATACATACACTCCTCATAAAATTTATCGGTACCGTTTGTTTTACACTTGTTAGATATTTTTACTATCTCAAAAAGTTTCAAAACAACAAAAAAATTTTGGAGCCTACAAAATTGTGGCTCCATATGTTACGCTGGCACAAGGCCCGCTTCGTTAATATATTTATGCTAAGATTTTCTTCTTCTTTGGTTTGGTGTAAAATTTTGCTATTACGTCATCTAGCTCTACGCTGATTTTATAAATGACTTCGTAGTCTTCTTCGTCTTCTATTGCTTTGTTTAATTTATCTCTTAATCTACATATTTTGTCATCAATCATTTTTTTACACCTTCTTTCTTCCTTTTTATATCTAGAGTTTACTATATTTTTACATTTGCGTCAATAAAAAAACAGCATATCGCTGTATTTTCGTATGCTAAAAACAACCATTTTTTTAAGAGTTTTTCCTTTTTATTTTCTTATATGCCAAAATACTACACATTATGACAAATATTATAATAGATAATATTTGTGATACTCTTAAATTGTAGAACATTAACGAGTCTGTTCTTAGACCCTCTATAAATATTCTTACAAAGGAATATGCTAACAAATATATTGCTGTTATTTGTCCTTTATATTTTCGTTTGTTTTTTAGTAACGTTAACAATATAAATATTGCTAATGTGCAGATTGATTCGTATAAAAATGTGGGATGTACTTCTTTGTACAATCCATTTTCTATTATTCCCATTCTAAGAAATGATGTGGTTTCACTGCCATATGCTTCTACATTGATAAAGTTCCCCCATCTTCCTATACATTGCCCTAACGCTACATATGGAACTATGTAATCTAATATATCTAGTAGTGATATTTTCTTTATTTTTGAGTACACCATACAAGTGATTAGCCCGCCTATTATTCCGCCATATATTGCAAGTCCTCCGCTTCTTAGGTTTAGTATTTCTATTGGATTATGTATGTAATTTTGATAAGAAAATGCTACGTAATATAGTCTTGCTGATATTATTGATATTGGGATTAAATATATTGCTAGGTCTATTATTTGTTCAAATTTTATACCGTATTTACCGCTCTCTCTTTTACATAACAGTATTCCTATTACTATGGCAAGCATTATTAGTACGGCATACCACTTTATGCCGTACGTTCCCTATTTGTATTGCGGTTTTGTGTATGTTTAATGTTATGCCGAAAAAGGGGAATGTGATTTGATTCATATGTATATCTCCTTGCGTTATATTATTGTAGGGGCGCATGATTGCGCCCTTACCCGTCTGACGTAATTTTGCATTTGTTTGTGTAGGGCGTATGCAATACGCCCTTACGATACAATTGATAATACGGTTTTGTTTGGGTCAAATACGTCTTTTAGTATTTGTTCTACGTATTCTTTTGTTATTGTAAAACAGTTTTCTATATAATCAAAGCTATTTATTCCTCTGAAATAATCTGATATGAACATTTTTGAAATATCTGATATAGAATTATATTCTTTTACATATGTCCCATATATCATGTTTCTTGAACTGATAAACTCTTCTTCGTTTATTCCTGTTTTCTTTAATTCTTCTATTTTTTCGTTTATTCTTTTTAATACTTCTTCTGGAGAGTCTGATTCTCCTGTTATTACTACATGTGCATATGTTTTTGAGAATTCATAATCTGCACCAAATTCTTCTTTTATAAGCATTTGCTCGTATAATTCTTTATACAATTTTGAACTTTTTCCTAATAAGATATTTAAAAGAATCTCTATTGCCATATGTTTTTTTACTATATCTTCGTTTCCGAAGTCTATTTTGTCTTTTATTCCTATAATAAACATTGGCATGCTTACTTCCATTTTTGCCTTTATAATTGGTTTTACTATTTCGTCTGGTTCGTTTTCGTAGATACGTTTTATTTCGCCTATATTTTCATCAGATATAAGATGTTCCTCTACGTATTTTATTATTTCTTCTGGTTCAAATTCACCACATATAAACATTATCATGTTGCTTGGATTATAGAATGTGTTATAACATTTGTATAATATGTTTTTATCGATTTTACTTATAGTTTCTACGGTTCCAGTTATGTCTATGTTGATTGGATTTACCTTATACATTGCTTTTACCGCATTCATATAAACTACCCATTCTGGATAGTCGTCGTACATCATTATTTCTTGCCCAATTATTCCTTTTTCTTTTTCTACATTTTCATCTGTAAAATATGGATGTTGAACGTAGTCCATCAACGCATCTAATGCTGGATAAAAGTTTTCTATTCCTTCGAAAAGATATGCTGTATGGTCATTTGTTGTATATGCATTTGCGTTAACACCTATAGCTGTTAAAGTGTCTAGGCTATTTGTACCATTTTCTTGCTCGAACAATTTATGCTCCAAAAAATGCGCCACACCATCTGGTACTTCTGTAATTTGATCTTCTCCTGGAATAATGAATTTGTTGTCTATTGAGCCATAATTTGTAGACCATATCACAAACTTTTTTTGCATATCTTTTTTAGGCAAAACCATAACAGTTAAGCCGTTTTTTAGTTTTTCAATATATAGTTTTTCCTTTACATTTCTATTTTCAATTATCTGCATGTTTATAATCTCCCTTTGTTATTATTATTTTTTTGCCGGAAATATTCTGTTATATAGAGAGGGCGCAATCATGCGCCCCTACGCATTGGTTATTATTTTGACAGAAATACATCCTCTCATATCTGGGACGCGAAGCCCCTGCGTCCCCTACGCATTGGTTAAAAAATATATTGTGTTTGTTTTAATGCTGTTTGCAACCTGCACTATTTTTTCTTTTGTTACTGAATTTATTCCATCTATATAAGCTTCAAAATCCGGCTTTTCGTTTGACAATTCTTTTCCTATGAAATACGTTATTTGCGTGTCTTGTTCGTCTTGTATTGTTTTTACAGATGTTATCATTGTGTTTTTACTACTATTTATTTCTTCATCTGTTATTATGCCGTTTTTCATATCCTCTAATTGCTGATTGATTATCTCCACAGCCTTGTCATAATTGTCTATTTCTATTCCGCACCTTATAAATATTGTGTCTTTTTGTCTAACATATACAGACCTTGCTGTGTAGGCTAAACTTGCCTTTTCTCTTACGTTTTGAAATAACTTCGATGTTGCGCTTCCACCAAGAATTACGTTATACATTGCCATTTCGTACATTTTTTCTGGAGAACCGTTTTCTATATTTAAACCTATTACAAGTTTTCCCTGAGTTACATCCATTTTATCTTCTATTTTGTCTGGCGATTCTTTTGGGCTGCTTCCACCCTGCTCGTTTCCCACAACGTATTTTGGCTCTCTCGAATTTAAATTTTGCATGTTTTCGTTATTTGAAACAATATTTTTTATTTCTTCTAAATCATAGTCTCCAGATATATAAATGTCTATTTTTGCTTCTTCTATCATTTGTTTATAATATGTGTACAATTCTTTTTCATTTATATTTTCTAAGTCCTCTACTTTTCCGTATTTAAATATTGAGTAACTAGAACCTTTGTACATGTGTTCGATACATCTTTCGAATGCATATTGGTCTTTACTATTGGGTCTACTTTCTATTAGTTGTTTTAGGCTATTTTTTTCTGTTATCATGTAGTCTTTTTTAAAGCCGTCTTCTTCTACTAAAGGATTGAATGCTATTTCGAATAATAAGTCTAGCGATTCTTTTAATAGCTTCTTTTTTTCAGGAACGAATTCATCGTTTAAAACTTCTATATAGAATTTTAATAACTGGTTATCTCCTAATTTTTCTACACCACAGTTAAATTCTGCACCATACATGTTTTCTAGTTTTTTATTTATTTCTTCTTGCGTATTTATGTTTTTTGTTCCCATTCTAAGTATTGATGTTATTAGCGCATTTTTTGTTACGGTTTGCTCGTTTAATGGGTTTGTTATGAACATGGTTATTAGATTTGTTTTATATTTTTTGTCTTGTATATAGTGGATTTTTATTCCTTGCTTTTTTTCTTCTACTGTATATGACATTTTTGCCTCCTTTTTTGTTATTGTTTGTGTAGGGCGCAATCATGCGCCCCTACATTATACAAATTTTAAATTCAATTTAACACATGACGCGTGCATCGTCAATTGTATAATTTTTTTATGCGGCTGATTGCGCTTTTTTCGAGTCTCGATACCTGTGCCTGCGAAATTCCAATTTCATCTGCTACTTCCATTTGTGTTCGTCCATCGAAAAATCGCTTGTTTATTATTAGCTTTTCCCTATCTGTTAACTTTTTCATTGCTTCTGATACTGTTATATTTTCTGCCCATAGCTCGTCTGTATTTTTGCTATCTTTAACCTGATCCATTACATATATACTCTCTGTCCCATCGTTATATACCGGCTCTTGCAAAGATACTGGGTCTTGTATTGCATCTAAACTAAGTACCACTTCTTCTTTTGAAACCTCTAATTCTTTTGCTATTTCCTCTATCGTAGGTTCTTTTTGATTTTCTCTTAATAGCCTTTCTTTTACTTGCAATGCCTTGTATGCTAAATCTCTTATTGACCTACTTACGCGTATTGGATTATTATCCCTTAAGTATCTTCTTACTTCTCCAATTATCATTGGAACGGCATACGTACTAAACTGAACATTTAGCGTTAAGTCAAAATTATCTATTGCTTTTATTAAACCAACACATCCGACCTGAAATAAGTCGTCTACACTTTCTCCTCTACCACCAAATCTCTGAATTACACTTAATACTAATCTTAAATTTCCATTTATAAATTCTTCTCTTGCACTTTCATCTCCTGCTTTTATTAATTTAAATAGTTCATTCTTTTTTGCATTTGTAAGCACTGGTAACTTAGAGGTATTAACATTAGAAATCTCTACCTTATTTATCAATAGAAAAAACCTCCCATTTGAAAATTACTTGTACTTAAAGTATTTCCAAATGGAAGGTTCATATTCAATTACCGTTTTACATATTATGACATTATATTATAGTACATATTTCTTTATTAGTAATATTCCTGCTCCTAACATTCCTATTATTATTGTTGGTAGTACTATATAAACTGCCTCTACACCTGTTTTTACAGATAGTATTACTAATGCCTCGTCTATATCATCTTCTCCATCTTTTTTATTGTCCGGAGTTGAATCTATATCGTCATCGCTATCTTTACTAATTTCTGCAACGTTTGTTTTTAAGCCTAAATTGTCTTTTCCGTTTATCCATTTAAACATTACAGTTACTGTAGCGCTTTCACCTGGCTTTAATAAAGTATCTTTAAGCTGATCTGTTACTATTTTGCCATCTTCTTTTAAAGTCCATTTTGGGTTATCTGCTGCCACAAACTCTAGTCCTTCTGGAATATAATCTGCTACTTCTAAAGCATATCCCTCTTTTTCTCCCTCGTTTGTAATTTTAATTGTATATTCAAATTTTACTATAGCTTTTTTAATTTGACTCTCTATAATTTCTACTTTTACTACAGGTTCTGGATCTTCATATCCATTATATCCTGTTGTAATTGTTCTTGTTTCGCCACTTTGAGTTACAATTGCTTTACTTACCCATTTTAATAATGCTAAATCAAAATATTTTACTCTAATATATTCTTTATCTATATCATCTTCTCCTGGTTTATCATTATCTGGAACTGAGTCTATATCATCATCGCTATCTTTGCTTATTTCTGCTGTATTTATTACTATTCTAGATTCTCCAAGATTTTTTTCTACTACTTTAAATGCTACTTTTACTTCTTTATAAGCAGGCAATTCCATAGTTTCTCTATTAAATCCTGGAATAATGTTGTTTTCACTATTTGCAGAAGATAACTGTGCTGTTTTTATTGTTTTAGCTTTACTTACATCTGTAGTTACTTTTCCGTCTTTATCGTACATTACCCATCCATATTCTTTATTTGTACTATTATCTGGTACAAATTCTAGTCCATTTGGAATATCATCTTTTACTTCTTCTGCATATCCTGCAACTGGACCTTCGTTATATACTCTTATTGTATATGTTACTATATCATTTGTTGATACAATAACTGGATTCTTTGGATGTGTATATGTTATTTTTCCGTTTGAATCTACTTTTACATCTGGAACTCTAGATACATCTTTTGTTTCATCTGTTTCTATAGCTAAAGCTTTACCTTCACTATCTTCTACTTTTGTTATGAATTTTCTTAATGCTAAATCAAAGTATTGCAATTTTAAGTGTTCTACATCTATATCGTCTTCTGTTAAAACATTATTATTTGGAGTAGAGTCTATATCATCTCCATCATCTTCTTTTATTTCTGCTATATTTGTTATTATTCTAGAAGATGAATTTGGTTCTACTACTTTAAAGGCTATTTTAACATCTTTGTAACTTAAAGCATTCATTGTATCTTCATCAAATCCTGCAAGTAAGTTTTCTGTTTCTGGAGACTCACTATCTCCTTTTGATAAGTATTTAGTGCTTACTGTTTTTTCATCACTTGATAATTCCCACATGTATTCAATATTTGTTTGATTGTCTATTACAAATTCCAATCCTTCTGGGATATTATCTTTTATTTCTTCTGCATAAGCATCTAATTCGCCTTCGTTATATACTCTTATAGTATATGTTACTATATCTCCATTTTGAACTAATACTGGGTCTTTCGGATGTGTGTATCTTGCTGTTGTTCCGGTATCATTTTTTAGTGGAGTAACATCTACTACTGGTGCTCTATTTGGAGTTACTGTCTTTCCGTTTACCTCAGTTATAAACTTTCTTAATGCCAAATCGTATGATGGTTCATATACTTTTATTTTCTCGTAATCGTCGTCATCTTCTTGATTTCTTGCATATGAAGATAATAGTGCTGATGTAGATGGTTTTTCTACATTTGCAGGCGAGCTATCTCTGTCTTCTCCACTATCTCCATTTATTTGGGCTATATTAGTTAATATTTTTCCGCCCTCTGCATCTTCTTTTACTCTACATTCAACTTCTATATCTATATAACTTAGTGTATTTCCTCTATCATAAGCATCTATAACTACTTCATTAAGTTTATTTGTAGTTATTATTCTACCTGTACTAGAAGCTATCCATCCGTTTTCTATATTTAAACTACTATCTGCAATAAATTCTAATTCTTCTGGTAAATAATCTTCTATTATTGTTACATATCCATCTACTTCTGCCTCGTTATATATTCTTATCTTATATGTAACTTTATCTCCTGCGTATACTACTAATGGGGTTTTTGAATGTGTATATGTTGCAGTTGTTGCTGAGCCTTCTGCTAATCTGCTAGTATCTACTACTGGTGCTCTACTTGTACTAACTGCTACATCATTTACTTTTGTTATAAATTTTCTTAAAGCTAAATCGAATTCTGGAACTTTTACTTTTACCTTTTCGTAATCGTCATCATCTTCTTGATGCGTTGCATATGATGAAAGTAATGCCGATGTAGTTGGTTTTACTACATTTGCTACTGTACTATCTCTATCTACTCCACTGTCATTGTTTATTTGAGCTATATTGGTAAGTATTTGATCTGCTACCACAGTATCTTTAACTCTACATTCGATTTCTATTTCCACATAGCTTAATGTACTTCCTTTATCATAAGCTTCTATAACTGTTTGATTAAGTTTATTTGTTGTAATTACTCTACCTGTATTTGAAGCTACCCAGCCATTTGCTATGTTTAAACTACTATCTGCAATAAATTCTAGTTCTTCTGGTAAATAATCTTCTATTAAAGTTACATATCCATCTACTTCTGCCTCGTTGTATACTCTTATTTTATATGTAACTTTATCTCCTGCATATACTATTAATGGAGTTTTTGGATGTGTATATTCTGCAGTTGTTGCAGTTCCTGCTGCTAGTCTACTAGTATTTACTACTGGTTCTCTACTTGTACTAACTGCCACATCATTTATTTTTGTAATAAATTTTCTTAATGCTAAATCGTATTCTGGAACTTTTACTTTTACTTTTTCATAATCATCATCATCTTCTTGCTGTCTTGCATATGACGAAAGTAATGCTGATGTAGCTGGTTTTGCTACGTTTGCTACTGTACTATCTCTATCTGCTCCATCATCATTATTTATTTGAGCTATGTTTGTAAGTATTTGATCTTGCACAGCAGTATCTTTTACTCTACATTCAATTTGTACATCTACGTAATTTAATGTATCCCCATAATTGTAAGCTCTTATTACTGTTCCGTTTAATTTGCTTGTTGTTACAATTCTTCCGCTATTTGTTGCAGACCAACCATTAGCTATATTTAAACTGCTATTTGCAACAAATTCTAATTCTTCTGGCAAATAATCTTCTATTAATGTTACTTTTGCATCTGTTGTTGCCTCGTTATATATTCTTATTGTATATGTTACAATATCTCCAACGCATACAGTTACGGGTTCCTTTGTGTGTGTATACGCAGCTGTAGTTCCCATACTATTCTTAAGTGGTGCTGTATTTACGACTGGTGCTCTTGATGTAACTGCGACATTATTTACTTTTGTTATAAATTTTCTTAATGCTAAATCATATTCTAAAAGTGGTACTTCAATTTCTTGCTCTACTTCTGCTGGTGTTCTTTCTATTACAACTACTGGCTGATTTACATCTTCTGCTCCATCTACTGTCCAGAAAGTTGCTGTTGTTGCATTTGTACTATAACTTATGCTTAGTTTTAATTTTCCTATTGTTGGAACAACCGTTTTAGACAATTTAATATAAAATTGTACTTTTCCAACTGCTTCTGCTAATGTTCTTACCCCTGTAATTGCATTTCCATTTGCATTTGCAATTGAATAACTTGTTTCAGATATTCTATTTCCAGCGGCATCTTCTAATTTCGCTGTAAATGAGTATGTTGTATTTCCTGTTTTTTGAATTTCAAATGGTCCTATTAAAGAATAAGTACCAAGTGCACTACTATTTATTAATTCTGGTGATAAACTTCTATTTAAATTAATTTGAGTTGCTACTTCTTTGTTATATGTACTGTTTCTTAGTGCATTTTCTACAAGGTATGTATATATTACTTCTGCTACCTCTTGTTGTAGTCTTCCTGTTCTTGGTTCTGATTGCCATTCATCAAGAATGGTACCCATATCTTCTAAAGCAGCAGTATATGTACTATTTTCCCCTGTTCTACTTATTTGTAAGGTAGGTAATGTAGATGTATGATATATATTTGCATTACTTAAATTTTCGTTTACAAAATACCATATTGCCCATTGTTGTGCTACTTCTATAACATCATCTGTTATATACATATCTGGCACATCTACTGCTTCAAAGCCCCATAATAGCCCATCTCCTGAATCATATTCAATTGCAGCTGTTAAAAGAGCATTTTTGGCTGCTTGTCTATCCGCTACTGGCATTTGCTTTGGTAGATACACGTTATCTAATAACCAAAGAAGTGAATTATATCTTGATGTAGTCAGTCCCAGTATACTGTTTACCTGAGTTCTTTCAGTTAGCATATCGTAATACTCTGTATATACTGTTTCCCCCGCATTTGACCAATCAACAGATGTACCTCCTTGTCCAAAACCAATTCCTGCACGTAAACAGTATATTGCATGTTCGAAATTGGATACACCATTATTTCGTTCAACAATTTTTAGTACATTTACATTCTTTGCTTGAAATGCAAATGGTCCATCTGCTGAAGGCACTGTTATAGCTCTTCCTCCCTGTGTATCTTTTCCTTCTCTTACTTTTACTACTCCTAGTCTCCATGTTCCTCTAGCAGCATCTGAAATTGTAGGTACACATATTACCAATATTAGTGCCACTACAAAAATCAAAATCAACATCAAATTTTTTAGTTTCATACTTTACCACCTTTTCTTACTTTTATAAAATCTATAATACAATTTTACCTTTTTTAGATTAACTGTCAAGCCTGTACTTTCTACTAATATTAAAGTATTACACATGTGTTTCAAATGTAAATATACGGAAAGCATAATTGAAAGAATTACCGTTTAAAAAAACGACGTATATTACAATTATATTACATTTTATGGGCATTTTCAACCTATTATGTAAATTTATAGTCAATTATGCAGTTTCCGTAGAATTAGAGATGTAATCATGCTAGGAACAACTTCTTAGCAATACATTGTATTTTGTTATTTTTATTGTAATTTCGCTGTTTCTCTAGAGTTCACTGTACTTTTAACTATAGCACTACTTGTTGGAATACCTACAGTTACGCCAGATACATACTTAATTGAGCTTCCAGCGCTACTGCTTCCTGTTATTACTCCATCATAAAAGTTTACCATAGTATTAGCATATTGTGCATACAATCCATAAGTTCCTCCAGTAATTACTGGACTTGTTTTACTTATTCCTCCATCATTTTGCCCTATTGTTACTACTACTTTAGAAGCAACAATTTCAACACCATCTGTTTGATAAACAAATATTCCAAAAGAAGTTTTTCCGCTTCCCGGAGTACCCGCCACATAGGTTCCCCCATCTATATTTATCACTGTATTCTGTCTTGTTTCTATTCCTCTAAGCGTTCCTGTACCTGTTGCTATTACGTTTAAGTTTGTTAAGTTCACAGTTGATACTCCATTTATTCCTCTAGGAGCTACTCCAAATGCACTTCCGCTTGCATTGTTTATAATTACATTAATTGTAGTTTCATTTGCATTTATTGTTCCAGTTCCATAGGTATATATACCTACTACAGGAGCTGCACCCGTTTGTGTAAGTGATATGCTTCCTCCTTCTACATTTATTACTCCACCATTTGGACTGTCATTATATATTCCAGCCATCGTTCCACTACCGCTTCTTGACCCCGTAATTGTTACATTATTTACATCTATAGTTCCTGAACCATAATTACGTACTCCATAATTGCTACTTGTGCCACTTCCAGAAGCACCATTTATTGTAATGGTTCCTCCGTTTATTGTTGCATTAGCTGAGTACGCTGCACTTATTCCGTATCCTCCTGCATTTGGGTTTATTGTTATTTCTGGATTTGTAATTACTGTTTCTGAAGAAGAATAAACTCCTATTCCCGCCATAACTCCACTGCCAGTTGAAGTTACGTTCACATTCACATTGTCTATAACTGAATTTTTAGAATTTGTACTTATTCCAAACACCGTTGCACTTCCAGAAGTACTCACTTCTATTACTGTTCCATCCACGCTCAAATTTCCATTTGTAGGACTATATACTATCCCACTTACGTCAGCTGACGTAACACTATTTCCAGATACTACTATTTTTCCACCAGTTACATTTAAAGCTCCATTATTGCTTTCAATACCTCTTATAATCGCCGCACCTGTTCCACTTGCTTTTACCGTTACGTCTGTTATGTTTAGAGTTCCACTTCCGGTATTATATACTGCTCGTTCTACTTTGTTTTCTATTGTACCTGTTCCGTTTATAGTTAAACTAGCGGTATCATTCATTTGTATTAAGCTACCTGCAATAGAGCCAGATACTGTGAAGTTGTTTAAATCTAATGTTAGCACTTTTCCGTTATCTACTATCGTTTGTGCCGTTTCTACTGAATTGGCAATCATTTCTATTGTATCACCTGTTACGGCTGCTGCTACTGCTTTTTGTAAAGAAGCATACTCAGTGTCTCCTATTTTTGCAACTCCATCTATCTCTAGCGTCGCTACTTCTCTTCCTGTGCTACTACTTTTTACTACGCTTGAACCTTCCGGTATATTTTGCACTACACCTGTTACATACTTAAGCGAGCTTCCTGCAGCGCTGTTTCCTGTTATTATTCCATCGTAAAAGTTTACTATAGTATTAGCATATTGTGCATACAATCCATAAGTTCCTCCAGTAATTACTGGACTTGTTTTACTTATTCCTCCATCATTTTGCCCTATTGTTACTACTATATTGGGTGTAATAACTTCGTTAGCAGTAGTTTCTTGTGTCATAAGTCCACATGAACTTTTGCCACTTACTGCAATTCCTGCCACATAACTTCCTCCATATACATTGGTTACAGTATTTTGTTGAATCATTATTGCACGAATATATCCATTTCCTGTTGTTGTTACATCCAAGTCAGTTAAATTCATAATTGCAGTTCCATTTGCTCCTCTATTTAATGCTCCATATGGATTTCCTCCTCCAGTTGTATGCACCACTATTTTAGTTCCATTTGCATTTATTACACCTGTATTATATGTGCTTATACCAGCAACACTGGCTGTT
>JAISHG010000094.1 GCA_031262685.1 Lachnospiraceae bacterium
GTAGAAACAAAATGGCAACCAACAGATAATACAAAACCAACACCAATGATTAAAAAAAGGTTGGTAGCAAATCAAGTAATAATAGCATACATGAGAAAAGTATCTTCATTTGACACATACACAGTAAAGCCAGTATTAAAAGCAAAAGTAGCAGGAAAATTATTAAAAGCATCAGCAGGAATAAGGATAAAAAAAGCTTCAAAGTTTATTGATTTAATATTCGAAGTAGCAAGAAGAGAAGAGGATTGGGAAAAATATTTTTCAGAAAAAATGAAGCTATATAAAGACTTTTATGATAATTTCGTACAGTTTGACTGTGGATACGAAAAATCCCCACAATTAATATTTGTATGTGAAGACGAAAAACACATGGTAGAAGTATTTAAATTAATAGTAACAAATAAGTTAGAAATAGATGGATTAAAACTATTATTTACAACAGATTTAAAGCAAAACGAAAACAAACTAGACGAAAGCTTATGCGAATTTGTATTAGACGAAAAAACAAAGAAATACAAAATAGAAAACGTAAAATTAGCAATATTAGGATAAACAATAAAAAATCTCTGTTTACAGAGATTTTTTATTGTATGGGCGCATGACCCTGCGCCCGTTTATATTTCTAATTGTTATTTTTCTTTTTTCCAAAATCAAAACTAATTGCATCCTCGTTATCGAAGAAATATCTTGAGTCAGTTGTGTTAGTTCTTATAGGGTCTTCTTCTTCATCCATATTTATCTCTTGGGGATTAAACCTAGTTGGTTTTGATAATTCTTTTTCTGAAGAATGTATAGCGCCAAATTTAGTGAAATCAAATGATTTCGATTTTCTTTTTTCTTTATATTTTGACTCTAAGAAATCTACTATACCAACATAAGAAAGTGTTTTACCATAAATATCTTTAGTTTTGTAAGCACATTCTTTGAATTTTAATGCACCAATTTGACCAGGTTTTAATTTTTCTTTCCATCTCCAATCAACATTCTTATATACTGTAGAGTATTGACCAGTCTCTGTGTCGTAGTCATTTTGATATTTCCATTCTCTTTGGTCTCCAATTTCTTTTGACCACCAAGCATTGTCATCTGGAGTATTGTTACCAAAAACAACTTTAGTAGTAGAGTTTGCGAGAGCAATTTGTTTAAATTTAGAGTCATCAGGTCCTAATTGACCGATATTTTGAATAGAAATAACTGAACCAACTCTGTATTTTCTGTATTGAGTAAACAACGCCTCTGTTGAACTTGAAATGAAATCTGGGAACTCATCTATGTATAAGAAATGTGGTACCCTATCCTTTTCTACGCCAGGTCTGTTTAAAACAGAGTATTGCATTAAAAGTATAGAGAATAATCCAAAAGCCTTATGAGCAGTAGCACCTAAATCTCCTCTTCGTGTACAGATTAAATTTATTTGACCTTCTGATAATACTTTGTCAAAATCTATGTTATGTGTTCTGTTACATAGAATATTTTTAACACCAGGATACCTTAATAAGTTGTCTAGTTCTGTAATTGCAGAGTATACAAATCTTTCTGTATCTGCACGACCAGTACTGTTTTTATAAAAATTCTTTTTAAAATAACCTATTTGAAGTTTATATTGTTCTGCAAGTTCAGGGTCTTGTCTTAATTTTTCACAAAGGTCTTCTGCTAAATCAAAATCGTTTAATAGCATTAACAAGTCTTCTAGGTTTGGAAGTAACCCTTCATGTAATCTAGGATACATTATTTTAAGCAACAATACTAAGTTGGCAACAGCTTGGGATGCAACGTTTTCCATAAACGATTCTTGGTCACTAGGGTGTGTGGTAGCATACATGGATTTCAAAATTGATGAAATCATTATTGCAACTCTAGGAGCATGTGTGTGTACAAATGGATTCATTCCAATAGAGTCTGGATTTGACGGGTCTATAATATTGGATGGTATGTTATAGTTATCTGCTACTTGTAAAATATGACTAGTAGTTTCGTAGTCTGGCGAAATAGAAGTAAATCCTAAATTTTTATAAACAATTTGATCACTGTTTTCTGTATATATTAGCTTACTCATGTATGTTCTATAGATTTTTTCTTTACCTTCTACAGGTTTTAACATGTTTAAACTGAAATTTTTATTGATATATTCATTGTTATATGGAACTTCTAAAGAAGCGATACCTGTTCTAAGTGCGGCAAATCCCATTTCTTTACCTGATTCTATAAAGAAGTTCTTTCTTTCTAAATCTCTTGCCATTAAAGGTTCAAATATCATCGTGGTTTTTCCACTACCAGAAACACCGCAAATTAAAGTTCCTTCAAAACGTCTAGGTTCTATTATTTTTATTGCTTTTCCTGTAATTCTGTCGGTACATAACTTTATTTCACAGCTATATGGACCAGCAGTGCTAGCCATAGGAGATAAGTTGATACCTTTATAGTCGTAAATAGATTTATTAATATCTAAAACGTCATTAACTTTGTAGAAAATGTATTTAAAAACTGGATAGAAAGTAATTAATGGGAAGTACAAAGCAAATGCAGATAAGGCAGGTTTAATTAAATGTGCAAATTGGGTTATTATGGTTTCTGCATTTGGAAGTGAAAAAATAAATAGCCAAATCCATTTATTAAACCATGTTGTAATCATTGACATACCAATTACATATAAAGCTAAAACATATACATAAAATACAGAAAGCTTTGCTTTATTGTTACCATATACAAATTTTGAATGACCAGAGAATGCGAAAGCAAAGGCAGGACACGCAAGAATTAATGTATATTGGAACGGCCCTAAATAATCTGAAGACGTTCCCGTGAACATTATAAGAAGCATTTCCATTAATCTATCTACAAAGAAATATGCGGAAACTAAAAATAAGGTATATGTAAAGAATGTGTTTCTGTCTGTTTTTAATACTTTTATTAGTTTATCTATATATTTCATTGGAATACTAAGTATTTTCTCTATTATCCACATAAGTTTTATTTCACCACTTTCAAAAATAATAATACATAATATATTATCTTACAAAATCGTTAAAAAAACAAGATGTTTACTTGAATTTAAGAAATAATATTAATATAATATGAATAATAATTCATTATATAAATTTTAAGGATTGGTAAAGTGATGGAAAAAAGAGCTAAGACTCAAACATTTATGCAGGGTGTAATGGCACTAATGTTTTCTCAAGTGTTAATAAAACTTTTAGGATTAGTATACAAAATATATATTACAAATAAAGAAGGCTTTGGAGATGCGGGTAATGCAATATATGGTAGTGGATATCAAATATATGCTTTACTTCTTACATTTTCGTCTATAGGACTTCCAGCAGCAATTGCAAAACTAATATCTGCAAGACTTGC
Source organism: Lachnospiraceae bacterium (assembly GCA_031262685.1). GTDB lineage: Bacteria > Bacillota > Clostridia > TANB77 > CAG-508 > CAKPQL01. Next base: position 3,358 of record JAISHG010000094.1, read on the forward strand.
TGTAGGAGATGGAAAAGGTGCACATAGAGTATTTAAAGTTGCAATTTGTGCCTTTGGTTTAGTAGGGCTAATGGGTACATGTGTACTTTTCTTCGGTGCTCACTACATATCACATGTACTTTTGCGAATTCCAGAAGCGGAGCTTACACTAGTAGCATTATCGCCAGCAGTATTTTTTGTTTCAGTTTCTTCTATAGTAAGAGGATACTTTAATGGAAGACAAAATATGAAGCCTACAGCAAATTCTCAAACGCTAGAGCAAGTATTTAAAACATTTTTAACCATTTTGTTTGTTGAATTAGTATTTATTCTATCTGGAGCTAATACCGAATTAATGGCAGCAGGCGCAACAATTGCAACAGCATTAGCAACATTTTTAAGTTTTGGATATTTATATATTTACTATAAAATAATGAGGAAGCAAATTTGGACAGAATTACGAGGTTCAGTAGCTTATAAACCAGAAAGAATAAAAAACATACTAAAGGGAATATTGATGGTTTCCATACCAATATCATTAACAGCACTTTTATCTACACTCAATAAAAATATAGATTCATTTACAGTAGTAAGAGGGTTGGAGAGGTTTATAACAGACCCAGAGAGAGCAAAAGAACTATATGGAATTTTAAGTGGAAAGGTAGATACATTAACTTCGCTACCACTTTCATTTAATGTAGCATTTTCAATATCTTTAGTCCCAGCAATATCGGCACTTTTTGCTAAGAAGAATATAGAAGCAGCAGGAAAGAGAATATCATTTACTATACTTTCTACAATTTTGCTTGCGCTTCCTTGTACAATAGGAATGATACTTTTTGCAGAACCAATATTACAGCTTGTTTATCCAAATCAACCTGAAGGAACACTGCCTTTGCAAATAACTTCTCTTACAATAATAACAATAGCTTTAGTGCAAACTATAAATGCGGCACTACAAGGAATGGGAAAAATAGTTGTACCAGCAGTAGCACTAAGTATAGGAGTTTTTGCTAAACTTATATGTAATATGGTTTTAATTCCGATAGAGGGGATAGGAATTAACGGAGCAGCAATAGGTTCTGTAGTTTGTTATGTTATAGCAGATATAATTGCTCTAATAGTTCTTTGCAAAAATATAAGACTGAGTTTTAATTTTAATAAATTTGTAGTAAAACCTATTTTGGCTACTTTAGCAATGTCAATAGTTTCATACGGCTTGTATATAAACATAGTTGGAATTGTTTCACCAAAGATAGCGACTGTAATAGCCTTGGTTGTAGCAGTAGCAATTTATGGAATTAGTATAATTATGTTAAAAGTGTTTACAAATGAAGAGATAGAAATGTTTCCGTACGGCAACAAAATAAACAAATTTTTAAAAAAAACACAAAAAAAGAAGGATTTTAGCAACGTTTGACGAATAATTACAGAGTAAACGTGCAAACGTGCGTAATATAGCCATTTGCACATAACAAAAACTTTTAGGAGGTAATTTTAAATGAACAAAGGTGAATTAATCGCAGCAATAGCTGCAAAAACAGGAGCAACAAAAAAAGCTACAGAAGAATCAGTAAATGCATTCGTAGATGTAGTTACTAGCGAACTAAAAAAAGACGGAAAAATACAATTAGTAGGATTCGGTTCTTTTGAAGTAAGAAAAAGAGCAGCTAGAAAAGGAAGAAACCCACAAACTAAAGAAGAAATAAAAATACCTGCATCAAAAGCTCCAGTATT
>JAISHG010000103.1 GCA_031262685.1 Lachnospiraceae bacterium
TAACGTTCTAATACAAACCTTATATGAATACAATGTAGAAAACAACATATTCATATAGGGGGTTTTTCTTTTATGAGAAGTGTTTCAATAGAAGAACGTGCTATAAAATTGGCACATTATATTATAGATTCAAAAGATACAGTACGAGGTGCAGCCAAAAAGTTTGGCATTAGCAAATCTACTGTACACAAAGATGTATCCGAAAGACTAATTGCGATTAACAAAACTTTAGCTTTGCAAGTTAGGGGTATATTAGATGAAAACAAAGCAGAAAGGCATATTAGAGGCGGGTTGGCAACGAGGGAAAAATATAGAGAAAAAAACCGAGCTGGATAAGAAAAAGAAAATACATACTTTCGAAACACGAAAGTATGTATTTTTTTACTCGCAGATTTTCCAGCTTCCTGTTATTTCTGGAAAAGATTCAAATCTTAGTTTTTCTTTTGTTACAGGATGATTAAACTCTAATACATTCGCCCACAAAGATATTTGCTTTCCTCTTCCTCTTGTTCCATATTTTTGGTCTCCACATATGCTATGATTTCTACTTGCAAGCTGAACTCTTATTTGATGGTGCCTTCCTGTATAAAGTTTTATTTTTAATAACGATAAATTTATTTCCTCGTTATATTTTATTTGCTCGTATTCCAATTTTGCATATTTAGAATTTTTTGTTCCTTCTTTTACTACTTTACTCATATTTGTTTTTTCATTTTTTAGTAGATAGTCTTCTAATACTCCATTTGTCTCATCAAATTTTCCATCTGCTATTACCAAATATGTTTTAGTAAATTCTTTATTTCGCACGGCTTCACTAAGTCTTGATGCTGCCTTTGAGGTTTTAGCAAATACCATTACCCCGCCAACCGGCCTATCTAACCTGTGCACAAGTCCCAAGTACACATCGCCCGGTTTATTGTATTTTTCTTTTATGTATTTTTTTATTATTGTAAGCATATCGATATCGTCTGTTTTGTCTTGTTGTGATGGGATGTTTACCGGTTTTTCTACAACAATTATGTGATTATCTTCGTAAATTATTTTTAACTCTTGCATTTGTTTTTCCTTCTTAAATTAATTTTTAAAACGGGTCGTCGGGGACGCCGACCCCTACATTGTATATGATTATTTTTCCATAATACATGTTTTGGGCGCAATCATGCGCCCCTACGTTGCAAAATATTTATACGGGTTCTAATTTGTTTCAAATCTAGAGAAAATTCCGCATGGAAGAATTAGTTTTGAATTTCGCATTGGAAGCCCTACTTCCCCATCAGATATTTTTCCATTATATTTACCAAGATTTATTTCTAAAATATTGCTCAACACTTTAGAAGAAATTCCTGTTGTGTATGAATTTATTAAGAAAAATAATGGTTTATCGCTTAATACTTTTTCGCATAGCTTAACTAAGTCTGAAATTGAATTTTCGAACTGCCACACTTCCCCATTTGAACCCCTTCCATAAGATGGCGGATCCATTATTATTGCATCGTACTTATTCCCTCTTCTAATTTCTCTTTGAACAAATTTAAAAACATCGTCGATAATATATCTAACTGGTTTTTTATCTAATTTTGATGCTAAAATGTTTTCCTTTGCAAACTCTACCATGCCTTTTGAGCTATCTACATGGCACACACTAGCTCCAGCATAAGCGCACGCAACAGTTGCTCCACCAGTGTAAGCAAAAAGATTTAAAACTTTTATTTCTCTTTTAGCCTTTGCAATTTTTTCTATCATCCAATCCCAATTTGCTGCCTGCTCTGGGAAAAGCCCAGTATGCTTGAATCCCATAAGTTTTACATTAAACGTAAGATTCTTATAACTTACTTTCCAAGAAGGTGCTATTTTAGCCTTGTATTCCCAGCTTCCTCCACCAGTTTTACTTCTACTATATACTGCATTTGCATTATTCCATTCATTAGGATGCGTTTTTTCTTTCCATATTATTTGTGGGTCTGGTCTAATTAGTTTTACGTTTCCCCATTTTTCTAATTTTTGCCCATCCGCCATATCTATTATTTCGTAATCTTTCCAATCACTTGCAATTATCATTTTACGCCTCTTTCTATAGCTTCTATTACTTCGTTAATTATTTCTTTTGATGTTGATGCCCCAGCCATTACCCCTATTTTATTATATCTTTTTATTCTCTCTAAATCTAAATCTTCTTTAGATTGCACCAAAACTGTATTTGCACAATTTAGTTCTGCAATTTTGTAAAGTTCTTGTGTGTTATGGCTGCTTTTTCCGCCAATTATAATCATGTAATCTACTTCTTTGGATATTTTCTTGGTTTCATCTTGTCTAATTTTAGTTGTGCTACATATTGTGTTTTCTACTTTAATTTCCACTAAATTTTTTAATATTTTCTTTACTTCTTCTATTATTTTGTTTGATTCTTCTACTCCGTACGTAGTTTGAGTAGTTATAAATATTTTCTTCATGTTAGATTCGCTAAATTTTCCTATTGCGCTATCTATATCTTTTTCCGATTCAATAATTGTTTTGTGCTCTCCGCAGAAACCGCTAGTCCCAACAGTTTCTGGATGTCCATTTTTTCCTATAATGAATATGTAATATCCGCTTTTTATATATTTTTTTACTGTTTTATGTATTGCATCAACTTTTGGGCATGTTAAATCTACTATAGATATATTTTTAAGCCTAGCAGCTTCGTAAACTCTTGGCTCTACTCCATGAGCCCTTATTATAAGTTTACTGTCTCTAGGTGCTTCATCTACAGTCTCTACAACTATAAGTCCTTTTTGTTTTAAAGAATCCATTACCTGATTGTTAAATACCAATTCATTTAGGCAATATACTTTTTCGGTTGATTTTTCTAATTGCTCTATAGTTTTTTCTACTGCATTTTTTACTCCAAAACAAAAACCGGATGTCTTACCTACAATAACTTCCATTTTGCCCTCCATATCTAACTTAAGAAGATATGTAAGGCTCTTCTTAAATTATAGCGATATTAGTATTTCAAAAAATTTGTATATTAGATAAAAATTTATTGTTACAAATATTCCTGTAAGAAATAACATTATATTGATAAATTTGCTTTTTGTATTTTTCATTTTTTTCCTCCCGTGTATGTACTTTATTATTATGTATATTCATGAGAGGACAAACTTATGCTATGATTTTATCACATTCGTGCGACTTTTTTCAAGGCAATTCGTGTTTTTATGTATTTTTTAGGGCACCTGTGGGCAGGTGCCCCTACATTGATTTATGCAATAATTTTTAATAGGGCGCAATCATGCGCCCCTACGTTGGATGAAAATAATACATATTTATTTCAATTCTGTATTTACATATTTTTTCTTATAATATAAAATGTGGGTTGGGTGAATAATATGTATTCTTTTGTATCAAAATGCGAATCCGACACGATAAATATCGGAAAAAAATTCGCAATGTATTTAGAAAAAGGCGATATTATAATTTTATCTGGAAATTTGGGTTCTGGTAAAACAAAATTTACAGAAGGTTTTCTTGCATATTTTAATTTAGAAAACCAAGTTTATAGTCCTACTTTTACAGTTATTAACGAATACAACTTACCTACTACAAATTTATATCATTTCGATGTATATAGGCTAAATTCTCCAGATGATTTTTACTCTATTGGAGCAGAAGAATATTTATCAAATGGTATTTGTATTATTGAATGGGGAGAAAAAATAGAATCTATTCTTCCTAAAAACTATATTAAAATTGTTTTTTCTAAAGACTATTCTCAAGAAGGTGTTCGCATACTAAAATGCACAGCAGTTGGCGAAAAGTTAGAAAAAGTTTTGGAAAGGATTGAAACATCAGATAATGAAGATACTTAGTATAGATACATCTAGCGATACATGTTCTGTTTCTGTATTAGAAAATAATGCCGTTATAAAAGAATTATTGTTAGACAACGGAAAAACTCATTCCGAAAACTTAATGCCATTGGTGCAAGAACTTTTTATTGAGGCAAATATATCTTTAGAACAAATAGATTTAATTGCTTGTAACAAAGGTCCTGGTTCTTTTACGGGAATCCGTATTGGAATTGCTACAGCAAAAGCACTTGCAGAGGTTTTAAATATTCCAGTTATAGGAGTTAGCTCCCTAGACTGTTTAGCACATAATGTAGAAAGTCCTACAAATAATATATGTACACTAATAAATGCAAACAATAATCAAGTTTATTTTAGCATTTATAACAAAGACTATAGTAGAATTACAGATTACTTAGCAGACGATATTGAAACAGTTTTACCTATTGCTACAAAGTATGAAAATATTACATTTGTTGGCGATGGTGCAAAAGCGCACAAAGACTTATTACAAAGCACTTTTAAGAATTGCACTTTTAACGAAAATAATGTTCAGCATTCTTTTAATATAGGTATTTGTGCTTTTGATTTGTTTAATAAGGGTTTTGTGGAAAATGCAGATACGGTTTTGCCAATGTATTTGAAAAAATCGCAAGCAGAAAGATTAAAACAGATTTAAATTAAATATAACGTATATGATTGGGCGCAATCATGCGCCCTACAAATGCCCAAAAATAATGTGCCCTAATGGCATTTAAGGCATATCGGACAAGGGCTGTCGGGGACGCCAGCCCCTACAAAATACAAATGTAGAGGCCCTGACGTCCTCGGCGACCCAATTCAAATAATACGATTTTTTAATTTAATGAGGTGTTAAATGAATTTTGAAATTTCTGAAATGACCGAATCTGATTTTAATACTATTGCAGACTCTCTTGCTACCGACTTTGACGATTTTTGGAGCAAAGATTCTTTGCAAAACGAACTTGCTAATGAGCGCTCCAAGTGTATTGTAGCAAGACGAAACAGCGAAGTTGTAGGGTTTGCCTCAATTTGGTTTGGAGTAGATGAAGTGCATTTAACTAATATAGTTACTAAAAAAAGTTTTAGGCATTTAGGTATTGGAAAATTGTTATTGGAAAAACTTATAGATATTGTTAAAACATCGGGTTATAAGACTTTTACGTTAGAAGTAAACGAACAAAATGAAGTTGCACTTGATTTTTATAAAAAATATGAATTTAAATGTGTCGGCAGAAGAAAAAAGTATTATAATGGAGTGGACGATGCGATTATTATGACAATGGAAATCTCATAACAATGCATTAGGGCGCAAAATCATGCGACCATACAAAGGTAGCCACGCAGCGTGTCGGATAATACTTTTCGAGCAACGAGGAGAAAAGTTTTCATCCGACTAAAGCTAGAAGTGGCGGAAATTTATGATTGCGTGGCTAATATGATGTTATATTATAAATTTTTATAGGAGGTACTAATGAAAAAAAACGAATTAAAATACACAGATTTAAAAAAGATTTGCGACCCAAATATGTTTAACTTTGAGACTACTGCCGACTTAGATAATATTGGTCTTGTTTATGGTCAAGATAGAGGTATTAAAGCATTAGAATTTGGTCTTAACGTTAATCTAAAAGGTTACAATTTATACTTAGAAGGACCTACTGGTGTAGGTAAAACAATGTATACTAAACACTATTTGCAAGAATTATCTAAGCAAAAAAAAGTGCCTTCTGATTGGTGTTATATATATAACTTCGAAAATTCTAATGAACCTATTGCAATTTCACTTCCAGCAGGTCAAGGTAAAGAATTTAAAGATGTTATGGAAGATTTTATAAAAGATATTAAAACAGACATTAAAAAAACTTTTAATAACGAAGATTTTGAAAAAGAAAAAGCACTTATAAAACAAGAATTTGAAAACAAACGTACTTCGCTTTTAGAAGCACTAAATAATGAATCTATGAAACATGGTTTTCATGTAAAGGCTACTCAAAACGGTATTTATATGATGCCGGTTATAGATGGAAAAACTCTTGAGGAAGAAGAATTCGAAAAACTGGACCCATCTATAAAAAAGCAATTTGAAGAAAAGTCTAATATTGTTCAAGAGCAAGTACTTGTAGCACTTAGCGAGATTAAAACTATAGAAAAATCTGCAGATAAAAAAGTAGAAGAATGGCAATCTAACATTGCCCTACTTACTATAAATGTTCATATAAACTCTATTAAAGCAAAATATAAAAAATACAAGAAAATAGTGAATTTCTTAGATAATATTAAAACTGATATTTTAAAAAATATAAATTTATTTTTAATAGATGATAATCCTAAAACACAAAATAACCAAAAACCTGCGCAGGAGCAAAATGCAAAACCTTGGTTAAACTATAGAGTAAACTTATTTATAGATAATAGCCACCTAGAAGGTACCCCTGTTATAATGGATTCAAACTATTCTTATCAAAACCTTTTTGGAAAACTAGAATATGAAAACCAATATGGTATGCTTAAAACAGACTATACTATGCTTAAACCTGGTTTATTACACAAAGCAAATGGCGGATACATTATGTTCCAAGCAAAAGACTTATTATCTAACCCAATGTGTTACGAAGCCTTAAAAAAAGCATTAAGTATAAAAGAACTAAGTATAGAAAATAGTGTAGACCAAAGAAATTCTATGGTTCTAATTTCGTTAAAACCAGAATCAATTCCATTAGACATAAAAGTGCTAATTGTAGGCGATTCCAGAATTTATAACACACTTTTAGCCGGAGATCCTGATTTTAAAAAATTATTTAAAGTTAAAGTAGAATTTGAAGAAGATGCACCTCGTACAACAGACAACATTAACAGACTTTCAAAATTCGTTCATAGCTACTGTTCAAACGAAGACTTATTAGAGTTAGACAAAGAGGCTACTGCTAAAATAGTTGAATTTGCTTCTAGACTATCAGACGATAAAGAAAAACTTTCAACAAAGTTTAATGAAATTGGTGAAATTATTGGAGAAGCTGCAACTTGGGCAAAATTTTCTAAGAAAAAATTCGTTACAAAAGAATTTATTACAAAGGCATTAGAGGAAAGAATAGACAGGGTAAAAAAACATGATGAAAAATATATGGAAATGATTAGAGACAATACCTTACTTATTCGCACGGATGGCTCTGAGGTTGGTCAAATAAATGGTCTTACTATTATGACAATTGGTGATTATACTTTTGGAAAACCAGCAAAAATAACTGTTAATACTTTTATGGGCAAAAATGAAATAATAAATATAGAGCGAGAAGTAGAAATGTCTGGCTCTACACACTCAAAAGGTGTACTAATACTTTCTGGGTATATTGGTGAAATGTTTGCTCAGGAATTCCCACTATCGCTTACAGCAAGCATATGTTTCGAGCAATTATACGGTGGAGTAGATGGCGATAGTGCTTCTAGTACAGAACTTTATGCACTTTTATCTAGCTTGTCTGGAATACCAATAAATCAATCGCTTGCAGTTACCGGTTCTGTAAATCAAAAAGGAGAAATACAGCCAATTGGTGGCGTAAATGAAAAAATAGAAGGCTTCTATCAAATATGCAAAATGCGAGGATTAAATGGAAGTCATGGAGTAATTATTCCTATACAGAATGTTAAAAATCTACATTTATCCGATAAAATAATTGAAGATGTAAAGCTTGGCAAATTCCATGTTTATGCTATAACAACAATAGATGAAGGAATAGAAATTTTAACAGGGGTACCAGCTGGCAAAAAAGATGCAAATGGCAAGTTTCCTGCAGGAACGGTTAATTATTTAGCAAATGAGAAGTTGCGTAAGTATGCAGAAAATTCAAAAAAGAAAATGTAATAGGAAATGTATTATAGAATCTGTAGGGGCGTATTGCATACGCCCTTTTTAAATTATATCTATGTTTTTTAGGGCGTATACAATACGCCCCTACGAATATCTAATTATTTTATGAAATTAATTTTCTTGTCGGATTTTGTAATATTTCTGTAACATAAATTTAATAATATCGAAATATGTTTTAAAAAATATCTATTGTATAATCGTATTAAGATACTAAGGACGAGGTTTTACTATGGGTGAATATACAGTAGAAAAAGAGGGTATCTTAGTTTTAAAACAAATGGATACCCTTAAAGTAAATTTAATAGCAAATAATGTTGCAGAAAAAATCTGCAATTCTTTTCCTGAGTGCAATTTAAGTAGGGAAGATATTTTTGCTTCTTTATCGCGTTTAAACATGTATATTGCACAAATGCCAGAAGACTCGTCTAACGCAAAATTCTGTTATAAAAACAATTCTATATATTTTAGAGAAGGTCTGGACTATACAAAGGTTACGGACTTAATGATTCATGAATGTATCCACTTTATTCAAAAATGTGAAAATGAACAAGGCGAAATAGTCGCTTTAGGATTATATAAACTAAGTGGCTCTGGAATGGGACTTAACGAAGCTGCTGTTCAGCTTATGGCATCGTATGCAAATAAAAACGAATCTGAAATAGTTAAATATTTCGACATGACTATTCCAACGCTTAGCCCAAATTACTATACATTGGGATGCTCTTTATTAAATCAAATTATTTATTTTACTGGTACATACCCATTGTTTTCTAGCACTTTAACTGGAAACGATACTTTTAAAGAAGCTATAATATCTCGTTCTAACAAAAAAACTTATTATGCAATAGAAAAAAATTTAGATAGATTATTAAATTTAGAAAACAATTTGTTTTTTCTTAATCAAAAGCTTGCAAATTCTTCTTACAAATGGCAATACGACAACATTACCGTTTCTATACGAAAAATTAAAGCATCTATACGTAATGTATTTCTAGATACACAAAGTACCATAATAGAAAATATGGTTACATACGATTTTAACAATATATACACAGTGGAAGAAGCCAAATTACTAAGAACTAAACTATATAATTTTAAGAATCTAATTTGCTATATCGATGACTACGATTTTTATAACAAATTCTATGTAGATACACTTTCAGCAATAGATTCTATAGAAAACCTGATTTTAGCTGGAAATCACCTAGAAGATTACCAAAAAAGTAATGTCAGTTTAGTTGTAATAGATAATTCTTTAGGATTTATAAAATTCATTAAAACAATGCATTCTAAATTAAAAAAGGTATTCGGATTAAACAAAGAAGGCGTTACAGAAAACCAAGGACAATATTAAAGATTATTATATGTGTATCAAATGGGGCAGGCATAAAACCTGCCCCTACGCCATATAATTTGGGTCATTTGTCCAATTTATAGGATTGTATTGTATGTATTCCATTATTTTATATAATTCTTTTTCATTTCGTATAATATGTTCATAATAATTGCGTTGCCAAATAGAATATCCTATTTGTTTGTTTGAAAAACGTTTTAACGTAGAAATTATAAATGGTAATTTTGCATTTGTAGGGGTCGGCGTCCTTAAGGCGACCCTTTTTCATCGTATATTTCTACAATCATATGTACATGATTTGGCATTATTATATAATTATCTATCATTATGTTTTCGTTTATTTTTTCTGTATTCATCAATTCTTTTTGGGCAATTCGTCCTACATGTGTTAATATTAATTTTGGTTGGGCGCAATCATGCGCCCCTACAACGTCTGACAATGTTCCATTCATAATTTCAGATAATATACATTCTCTATTTTGTGTGCATATCGTTATAAAATACATTCCGTTTTTGGAATAATCATATTCTTTTATTCTAATGCTTTTTCTATGGTGAACATCAGGATTATACATACAATATCCTTTCTGCCCCCATATTATTTTGTTATTTATATTTATTGTAAACGGGCAGGCATAAAACCTGCCCCTACAATGTTTGATGGTATTCTGTAATTTTATTGGGGCGTATGCAATACGCCCCTACAATTATTAATCTGTTAATTTTAATTGGAAACTGTACAATTTTACTGCATTTGCTAACTCTTCTTCCTTTTTATCTGCTCTACCAGTATATTTTTCTAATACTCTTACTGCGTTAAACACAAGACTTTGCGCCGTGTCGTCTTCGTCTACAAATTTCGTGAATTCAAGTTGATATGTTTTACTTTGATTTGCAACTAATACAACCCCACCATATATTGCATTTCTTAATTTTCTATTTTCACGCTGCAAACTTAAAACTATTTCGTATGTTTCACTTCCATCTTGTAAAACTATTGTATGTTCTGTTTTATTTGCTATTCTTACTGTATAAACCTGCGTTTCATAATTTTGAACTATTTTTTCTATAGATACTTTAATGTAATCATCTTCATAAACATTCTGAGTTTCCTCTGTTCCTATAAATCCATTTATAGATAGCTTTAGTTCTCCACTTTCTTCTTTTATTATAATTTTTTCAGGATATACTTCTAACTCGGTTTTCCCTGTTAATCCTGTTTTTAATATGTCTTCCATTATTCTTATTTCATAAATATACGTAGAATCAATATTAGAATAGTTTTGAACTGCATATATTCTTTTATCCTCAAAAACTGAATCTACATATTCTTTGTATGAATCTATTGTTGGATATAATTCACTTTTACAACTCTGACCAAGCATATTATAGGCATTTTCGTAATCTTTATTATTACAATATTCCATGTATTTATCTATTAAATTCTCTATTGGTTCTTGCAATTTTTTAGGAACCTCATTGTTCGTAATCACTGCTACATGTGGAGTATACGAGGTTTTAGGTACAATTTCTTTAGGCATATTTTGAAGCACGTAGTTTATTATGACAATAATTCCCCAAACTACAAGTATTAATACTATTTTGGTTTTGTGCTTTTTTATAAAATTCTGCAATTTCACTATATATTTTGACCCCATGTTTTACCCTCCACATTAAACTTGAAACGATAATACAAAATCACCCAAACCATTTTCTTTTATAACAATCATCTGTTTAAAGTTCTTTGCCTCATTTAGTAAGTCTTGTATTTGCAGCGTTTCTATATAATAGTATCCTTCTCTTTGAAGATTTGTATATGTTATTCCAATTATAACTGGATA
>JAISHG010000105.1 GCA_031262685.1 Lachnospiraceae bacterium
CAAGTATTAGCACATATTTCAGGTAAACTTAGAATGAATTATATAAAAATCCTACCAGGAGATAAAGTTAAGCTAGAATTATCACCATATGATCTTACAAAAGGTAGAATTATATGGAGAGCTAAATAGTAGAAACCAGCAGAGAGAGGGGAATTTTAAATGAAAGTAAGACCATCAGTAAAACCAATGTGTGAAAAATGCAAGGTAATAAAAAGAAAAGGTGTTGTTAGAGTAATCTGCGAAAATCCAAAACACAAACAAAGACAAGGATAATATCTTTTAATTAATTTCGTTAATAAGCATAGTAGAGTGCGGCTGATAATCTCTATTATGTTTATATATATTTTTAGTAACTACTGTGTTTCGTTTTAGAAGCATACATTTCAATTACTAAGTTATTTATTTAATATTTGGAGGTGCAAAAAATATGGCTCGTATTGCAGGAGTGGATTTGCCAAGAGAAAAAAGAGTTGAAATAGGACTTACTTATATCTATGGAATAGGTTTAAAAAGTTCTCAAAAAATACTAAAAGATGCTGGAGTAAACCCAGATACTAGAGTTAAAGATTTATCAGATGATGAAGTTAACGCTATAAGAAAAGCTATGGATACGTACAAAGTAGAAGGCGATTTAAAAAGAGAAGTAGCATTAAATATAAAAAGACTTACCGAAATAGGATGCTACAGAGGATTAAGACATAGAAGAAGTTTGCCAGTTAGAGGACAAAGAACAAAAACAAATGCTAGAACTAGAAAAGGTCCTAGAAAACTAGTAAGCAAAGGAAAATCAAAAGCATAGTTATAAAGAATAAGTAAGCTAAGGAGGGTATATTATAAATGGCAACTAAAAATGTAACAAAGAAAACTACAACTAGAAGAAGAGATAGAAAAAACATAGAAAAAGGTGTTGCTCATATTCATTCTAGTTTCAATAATACAATAGTTACAATTACAGATGTACAAGGTAATGTTTTATCTTGGGCAAGTGCTGGAGAACTAGGATTTAAAGGTTCAAGAAAAAGCACACCATTTGCAGCTGGAGAAGCAGCAGAAACAGCAGCCAAAGCAGCTATGGAACATGGACTTAAATACGTTGAAGTATTTGTTAAAGGACCAGGTTCAGGGCGTGAAGCAGCAATTAGGTCTTTGCAAACAGCAGGGTTAGAAATTAACATGATAAAAGATGTTACACCAATACCACATAATGGTTGTAGACCACCTAAAAGAAGACGTGTATAGAATAAATATAAAGTGAAAGGAGCTTAAAGCAAATGTCAAGATACAAAGATGAACAATGTAGAATATGCCGTAGAGAAGGGCAAAAATTGTTCTTAAAAGGTTCAAGATGTTATACAGATAAATGTAGTGTAGCAAGAAGAAATTATGCACCTGGTGATCATGGACAAAAGAATAAAAAACTTTCTGAATATGGTACACAATTAAGAGAAAAACAAAAAACAAAATCATTCTACGGAGTAGGAGAAAAACAATTTAGAAAATATTTCGATATGGCATCTAATAAAAAAGGAAATACAGGAGAAGAATTACTTCAAATATTAGAAAGTAGACTAGATAACGTAGTATACAGATTAGGATATGGTAGTTCTAGAGTACAAGCTAGACAATTAGTTAATCATGGACTTTTTGAAGTTAATGGACAAAAAGTAGATATACCTTCTTATTTAATAAAAGCAGGAGATGTTATTTCAGTTAGAGAAAGCAAAAAAGAAGTTAAAATCATAAAAGAAAATGCTGAAATAAACGCAGCAAGACCAGTTCCAGAATGGTTAGAAAAAGATGTAGAAAAATTAAATGGAAAAGTTATAAGATTAGCATTGAGAGAAGATGTTGATTTACCAGTTGAAGAACACTTAATAGTTGAGTTATATTCTAAGTAATGGTAAAAAGTGAGAGGTAAAATAATATTACTTCTTAATTTAGGAGGTTAAAAATGATTGAATTTGAAAAGCCAAATGTTGAGTGTCTAGAGGTAAAAGAAGAAGAACATTATGGAAAATTTGTATGTGAGCCATTAGAACGTGGATACGGAATGACAATAGGAAATTCATTAAGAAGAATACTATTATCATCACTTCCAGGAGTAGCAATTACAAGTATAAAAATAGATGGAATAGTTCATGAGTTTTCTACTATACCAAATGTCGTAGAAGATGTACCAGAAATTATAGTTAATTTAAAGCAAGTAAGACTAAAAGCTTATGACTTCGAAGATAAGACAATTAATATAAATTGTAGCAAAGCAGGAGAAGTTAAAGCAGGAGACATTATTACAGATTCTTCTCTAGAAATACTAAATCCAGATTTACATATTGCTACAGTATCAGAAGGTGGAAACTTGCAAATAGAAATGACTGTAGAACGTGGTAGAGGATATAATACTGCAGAAAGAAACAAAAAACAAAACGATGCAATTAACTTAATTCCGATAGATTCTATTTTTACTCCAGTAAAAAAAGTAAACTATCATATAGAAAATACTAGAGTAGGTCAAATTGTAGATTACGATAAGCTTACAATAGAAATATGGACAGATGGAAGCCTAAAACCATATGAATCTTTAAGTTTAGCAGCTAAAGTAATGACAGGACACTTAGATTTATTTATAGATTTATCTGAAACAGCTAAGAATGCACAAATAATGGTTGAAAAAGAAGAGTCTAAAAAAGGTAAAGTTCTAGAAATGCCAATAGAAGAATTAGAATTGTCTGTAAGATCATATAATTGCTTAAAAAGAGCAAACATATCTACAGTAGAAGATTTGGCAAGAAAATCTGGAGCAGACATGATGAAAGTAAGAAATCTTGGAAAGAAATCTCTAGATGAAGTAATTAACAAATTACATTCATTAGGTTTAGATTTTAAAATAGAAGAAGAATAAAAAGAGCAAAGAGGAGGTTATAAAAATGCCTGCAAATAGAAAGTTAGGTAAAACAACAGACCAAAGATTAGCAATGTTAAAAAATCAAGCAACAGACGTGATTTTACATGGTAAAATAGAAACAACAGAGGCAAGAGCAAAAGAAGTAAAATCAATAGTAGATAGCTTAATTTCTTTAGGAATAAAAGAAAAAGATAATTTCGAAGAAGTAGAAGTAAAAGTTGTAAAAGCTAAATTAGATGCTAAAGGAAACAAAGAAACTGAAAGAGTAAAAAGTAAAAATGGTAAAGAATACTTAAAAGTTGTAAAAGAAGAAACAACAGAAAAAAGAAAAAAAGATATGCCATCAAGATTAAATGCAAGAAGAAAAATGATGAACAAAATGAACAAAGTAAAAGATAGTGATGGAAAAAACATTGATTTACCAGCAAAATTGTTTGGAGAATTAGCAGAAAAATATACTGGTAGAGTTGGTGGATATACAAGAATAATTAAATTAGGACAAAGACGTGGAGACGCAGCAGAGAAAGTAATTTTACAATTAGTTTAACGAAAAATAAATTCAAACATATTATATACCTAGGGGGCAATAATATGTTTGAATTTTTTTATAGTTCCGTTTTTTGGGTTTTAGCATTATATGGCTTAATAGAAATAGTAAGAAACATATATTATTTGTGTACATATAATAAAATGAAAAATGACGGTCTATATATAATATTGGGTGTTAAAAATCAGGAAGAAAAAATTGAAGGTTTTATAAGGTCGATACTTTTTAGATATTTGTACGGAAGAGATGAATACATTAACGATATTACAATAGCAGATTTAAATTCGACGGATAAAACAAAAGAGATAGTGGAAGTTTTAAAGAAAGATTATAGCTGTATTAGAGTTATGGATTGGGACAAATGTAAGAAAATAATGGATGAGAAATTATAAATAGTTCTAAAACTAATAATCCTATCGTAAACTGTATTATGGAGGGATTATTTATGAACAAACTAACTCGGAAGTTCTGGAATTGAGATAAAT
>JAISHG010000034.1 GCA_031262685.1 Lachnospiraceae bacterium
GTTACAATAGCAAAAGAAATAGAATTAGAAGATCCATACGAAAATATTGGAGCAAGGCTTGTAAAAGAAGTATCAACAAAAACTAACGATGTTGCAGGAGATGGAACAACAACAGCAACTGTACTTGCTCAATCTATGGTAAAAGAAGGAGTAAAAAACGTTGCAGCGGGCGGAGACCCAATGGCAATTAAAAGAGGAATAGATAAAGCAGTTTCAGAAGCGGTAGCAGCATTAAAAGAAATAAGTTCTCCGGTAAACGGAAAAGAAGATATTGCAAGAGTTGCAAGTATATCTGCAAATAATTCAGAAATAGGAACACTAATAGCAGATGCAATGGAAAAGGTATCTAAAGATGGAGTAATAACAATAGAAGAATCTAAAACAGCTTTAACAGGAGTTGATGTTGTAGAAGGAATGCAATTCGACAAAGGTTATATATCTCCATACATGGTAACAGATACAGAAAAAATGGAAGCTGTAATGGATAATCCATATATTTTAATAACAGACAAAAAAATAAGCAGCATACAAGAAATATTGCCATTATTAGAAGGGTTAATGCAGCAATCTGGAAAACTAGTAATAGTTGCAGACGACATAGAAGGAGAAGCATTATCAACATTACTATTAAATAAGTTAAGAGGAGTTTTAAACGTAGTTGCTGTAAAAGCACCTGGGTTTGGAGATAGAAGAAAAGAAATGCTAGAGGATATTGCAATTTTAACAGGAGGAGAAGTTATAACATCAGACCTTAATTTAGAATTAAAAGAAACAACAATAGACCAACTTGGAAGGGCAAAACAAGTTAAAGTAACTAAAGAGAACACAATAATAGTAAGTGGAGCTGGCGGAAGCGAAAAAGTAGATTCTAGAATCAAACAAATAAAAGCACAAATGTTAGAAACAACTAGTGAATACGACAAAGAAAAATTACAAGAAAGACTTGCAAAACTAGCAGGTGGAGTTGCTGTAGTAGAAGTTGGTGCAGCAACAGAAGTAGAAATGAAAGAGAAAAAATTAAGAATAGAAGATGCATTAGCAGCTACAAAAGCGGCTGTAGAAGAAGGAATAGTGGCAGGAGGAGGAACAGCATTTATAAATATAATTCCTAGAATAGAAAAGCTATTAGAAGGAACATCAGAAGACGAAAAATTAGGAATAAAGATAGTATTAAAAGCATTAGAAGAACCAGTAAAACAAATAGCTATAAACGCCGGATTAGATGGAGCTGTAGTAGTAGAAAAAGTAAAATCAAATGCAGAAGGATTTGGATTTGATGCTGCAAAAGAACAATATGTAGACATGAAAAAAGTTGGAATAGTAGACCCAACAAAAGTAACAAGGTCAGCACTTCAAAATGCAGCAAGTATAGCATCTATGATACTTACAACAGAAAGCGTAGTAACAGATATAAAAGACAAAAATGCAGGAGTAGGAGCTCCAGCGATGCCAGCCGGAATGGACGGAATGTATTAATAGATTGACGCGTTAAACTAGCCACGTAGCGTGTCGGATAATACTTTTCGAGCAGCGAGGAGAAAAGTTTTCATCCGACTAAAGCTAAAAGTGGCGGAAATAATGTACAAAAAAAGACATTGAGATCAATCAATGTCTTTTTTATTTTGATGAAATTATTATACGTATCGGAATGTATTAGCAACATCCACCTTTTCCACCGCAGCATGAGCAAAGTATTAATATTAATAATATCATTGAGCAGCAGTCATCACCAAAACCGAATCCGCATCCTCCTCTAGTTTCTTGCATAATTTCACCTCCCTTAAACAATAAGTAAATTTGAAGGTTTCAAAAGTGTCATAAAGAAAACTCATAATGCAAAAACATAATTATTGTAAATTAAGTCACCTTCAAAAAAGTATTGAGCCTGAAATCTTTTGTATGATATATATTATTCGTAATAACAAAATATGTTACAAAAACCGAAAACATAAAACAGAAATACAAATTTATTAAAAAAATTTTCGTCAGATGTAGGGGCGCATGATTGCGCCCTTTCACAACACCATAAAATAATATATGGCAATATAAAAACAATTGTGATACAATGAAAAATATTTAGTTTAATCTATTAAATTTAAAAGGTTAAGTTATAAAAAAAGAGAATTTCTTTTTTAAAAACGAGTTGTACCTTGGGAAGGAAGAAAAAAACATGGTAGAAGATTCAGAAATCAAAGCGCAAATTTCTCCATTTGCAATAAGAGAGGGAGAAGTAAAAACATTTGATGGAAAGGACGGATATGTCTCTATAAATCAAATAATACACAAAATAAATGTAGGTCACATAACAGACATACACTTTAAGGTATTAGAATTAGTAAATGAATTTGAATTTATGACATCAAGGCAGATATTTCAAATTCTAGAACACAGAGGCGAAGAGGTAGGAAGCCAAGACAAACTAAACAACAAGTTAGAACAGCTAATAAAATCTAAAATACTTACAAGATATTATTTTACATCAGAAGAAGGAAAATGTATTTATAGAGTTTATGCTTTAGAAAAAATGGGAAAATACTTATTAACTTCAAGAGGTGTAGAAACAAAATGGCAACCAACAGATAATACAAAACCAACACCAATGATTAAAAAAAGGTTGGTAGCAAATCAAGTAATAATAGCATACATGAGAAAAGTATCTTCATTTGACACATA
>JAISHG010000074.1 GCA_031262685.1 Lachnospiraceae bacterium
TAAAAATAAAAGACGAAACAACAAGCAATTACAATCTTACCGAAATTGCAAGTCAAAATAATTTAAAAGGTATTTTTGTTAAAAATATGCTAGATAAAATTAATGACGAAAATAAAGAAGAAATTTTAAAAGCAATAGAAATTGGACTAGATTCCTTACAATAACTTTAAATAGGAGAATTTTATGAAATTAAATTATTTAAAAATAAATGGTTTTGGAAAATTAGAAAACAAAGAAATAGAATTAAATAAAAATATAAATTTAATTCACGGAAAAAACGAAGCTGGTAAAACAACATTGTTAAAATTTATATCTAGTATGTTTTATGGTATTTCTAAAAATAAAAACGGGAAAGATTATTCCGACCACGAGAAATATTCACCATGGATCGCAGAAGACTTTTCTGGCAAATTAAATTACGAATTAGATAATGGAGACTCTTTCGAACTATTTAGAGATTTCAATAAAAAAATGCCTAAGTTATACGATATTCATAAAGAAGATATAGTCAAAAATTATTCCATAGATAAAACAAAAGGAAGTAATTTCTTTTTTGAGCAAACTAATTTGTCTGAAGAGATTTTATTTAGCACCCTAATTTCCGAGCAAACCGAAACCTCTTTAAATACTTCAAAACAAAATACTCTTATGCAGAAAGTAACAAATATTATAAGCTCTGGAGAAGAAAATACTTCAATAAAAAAAGCTCTAGATACTCTAGGTAAAAAAATAACAGAAGAAATTGGAACTTCTAGAACTACAGGCAAACCAATAAATTTAATAGATGCAGAAATTAGCTCATTAGAAAAAGAAAAAATAAATATTAAAAATTATGAAACCGATTTAAACGAAATAAATATAAATATTAATAATTTGGAAAATAAAAAAGATATTATTAATAGCAAAATTAATATTTCAAAAATAATATTAAAAAACAAATCCGACGAAAATATAGAAAAAGAAAAATTAAATGTAAATAAAACTATTTTAAACGAATGTTTAGAAAAAATATCAGAAAAAAATAATACTAATAATAAACAAGATATTAAAAGTAATAACAGAAAAATAAATATACCAATCATTTTTTCTGGTTTATTTTTGTTGTTTTTATTTTTAAATATTTTTATTATTAAATCAGATTTATTTTTAATAATATCTATTTTAGGATTAATATCTTCATTGCTGATTTATTTTTTTAAAAATAAATTAAATATTAATGCCGAAAAAATTATTGCTAATAGCAAAGAATTAGAATTATTAATAAATACTAAAATCTCTCAAGAAGAAAAAACAAATAAATTAGAAGATAATTTAAAAGAATTAATTTTAATTAATAAAAAAAATATTATTAATAATTATACAAATTTATTAGAAGAACAAGATATTTCATTTTTATTAGAAAAAAATATCGATGAATTAAATTATCATATTCAATTTCTAGAAAAGGAATTGAATAATTTAACATTTGAAATTCATTCACTTACTCTAAAAAAAGACACATTAATAAATCAAATTGAAAATAATTTAAAAATAGAAGAAAATTTAAATTCTTTATATGAACAAAAACAAGAATTAAATAAATTAGAGAATTATATAAATTTAGCAAAACTAGGATTAGATGAAGCATATTCTAAAATGAAAAATACTATAACTCCTAAATTTACAAATGAATTAAATAATTTAATTAAATCTTTAACGAATGGTAAATATAATAATATTATTTTTAACGATACAGATGGACTTGTTGTAGAATTAGAAAATGGTGATTATATCAATTGCAGCAAACTAAGTGTTGGAACAATAGACCAAATGTACTTATCTTTAAGGCTTGCTATTTCTAAAGAAATATTCTCCGAGTCTTTCCCATTAATTTTAGATGAATCTTTCGCTTATTACGATACGGAAAGATTAGAAAATATTTTAAAATATATTTCGTCAGAATTTAAAAATATGCAAGTTATTATTTTTACTTGCACAAATAGGGAAAAAGATATTTTAAATAAATTAAATATAAATTACAATTATGTAGAATTATAAGAAAAGTGGCTTCGCCACATGTGCAAAATGCTTCGCATTATTGCACGGACTAATGAAACTTAACCTTGTTGTATAAGAAAAATCGTCGATTTTTCTTATACAATAGATTATTGGGCAGACATAAAACCTGCCCATACATATATGCAAAAAAACGGGCGACATGCCCGTCTTGTTCGTTTTTAGTTTTCTTCTTGACCTTTTAATTTTTCTGCTCTATCTGTTGCAATTAGATTGTCTATCATTTCGTCTATATTTCCGTTAAGGAAGCTTTCCATTTGATATATGCTAAGACCAATTCTGTGGTCTGTTATTCTACCTTGCGGATAATTATATGTTCTTATTTTTTCGCTTCGATCTCCTGTACCAACTTGACTCTTTCTTTCACTTGCTAGTTGTTGTTCTTGTTTTTGTAATTCTATTTCGTAAATTCTAGATTTTAATAGTTTCATTGCATATTCCCTATTTTGAAGCTGAGATCTTTCTGTTTGACACTCTGCTACAACTCCTGTTGGAATATGTGTAAGTCTAACAGCAGAAGAGGTTTTATTTACGTGCTGTCCACCCGCACCCGAAGCTCTATACACATCCATTTTTATATCTGCAGGATTTATATCTACTTCCACATCTTCTACTTCTGGCAAAACTGCAACTGTGGCGGTAGATGTATGTATTCTTCCACTAGACTCTGTATCTGGTACTCTTTGTACTCTATGTACACCGCTCTCAAATTTTAGTCTACTGTATGCACCTTTTCCTGTTAGCATAAAAGTTATTTCTTTATATCCACCCAAACCTGTTTCGTTTTCGTGCATTATATCTATTCTCCAACGTTTTGACTCTGCATACATTGTATACATTCTAAACAAAGTGCCTGCAAAAAGCGCTGCTTCTTCTCCTCCTGCTCCTGCACGTATTTCGCATATAACGTTTTTATCGTCGTTTGGATCTTTAGGAATCAATAAAAACTTAAGCTCTTCTTCTAGTTTAGGTAACTTCCCTTTTGCTTCTTCTATTTCTTGCTCTGCAAGTTCTCTTAAGTCTTTGTCTTCTAGCATAACTTTTGCTTCTTCTATTTGTTTATTTACTTTTTTATATTCTTTATATTTTTCAACAACTTCTGCTATTTCGGCATTTTCTTTCATTAGTTTTTTCCATTCAGTTTGATTACTAATAACTTCTGGATCACTAATTTTTTTTGTTATTTCATCATGTCTTTTTTCTACATCTTCTAATTTCTGAAACATACATAGGCTCCTTTTCTAATTGTTTTAAAGTAGCTAGATTATATAAGGTTTTTGGTAAATAATCAATAGAAAAATTACTGCTCTATATATTTACGCTGAATTCTTAGTATTTTATTATATTCATTTTCTAATATATCTATAAATATTTTTGTAAGTTCTGTAGAAAACTGTGTCCCAGAACAATTTTTAAATTCTTCTTTTATTTTTTCTATATCTAGCTCTTCCCTATATGCTCTTCTAGAAGACATTGCATCATACGCATCTACAACCGAAACTATATGCGCTAAATAAGGAATTTTTTTGTTTTCTAGTTTGTCTGGATAGCCACTTCCATCGTATTTTTCGTGATGATGTTTTGCAATTAGAATTACATCTGAAGGAGCCGAAGTTTTTGATAATATGTTAGCACCAATAAGTGGATGCTGTTTCATTATTTCGTATTCTTCTGGAGTAAGCTTTCCTTTTTTTAATAAAATTTTATTAGGTATAGCCACCTTACCAATGTCGTGAAGCAAACTTCCCAATCTTAAATTTTTCATATCTTCTTTCGATAAATTCATATGTTTTCCTATTAAAGTAGCATATTCACAAACCCTTGCAGAATGTCCATTTGTATAAATGTCTTTTGCTTCTAAATCGTCGTTTAGTTGCTTCATTTGTTCTAATGAAGAATATGCTGTTTTAAATTCCGAATATATATCTTCTATTAACATATTTAATCTCCAATTATTTTATTTGTTTTATTATATTAATAGATTATACAAATTACAAGAGACAATTACAATTGATTAAACTAAGAATGGCTTCGTAGGTATGGTTCGCAATGCTCACCGCTACATTTTATAAGGTCTATCCATAGAAGCATTATTTATATTTGAATTATATTTTACGTTTTTATATAAATTACAAAATACAATTACAATTGCCCTGAAAATAGCAATTGTAATTATATTTGATTAAATCGCAATTAATAAAAATACTTCAGCGGTCAGACCCCAAAGATGTAGAGGTGAGCAGTGCGAACCATACCTGCGAAGCCATTCTTAAATTAATCATATCTGTCTTTATATATATTATATGGATTGTTTCTTATATACCATTGAATTTTTTCCGTTTCTTTTGGTCTTATAATATGTTCATAATAATTATCTTGCCATATTTGTACCTTTTTATCTGAAGATATCTTTCGTATTTCTTTTGTTACAGATGCTTTGAATTGACTAATAATATGTCCGATAGTATGTTCTTTATCTAGTATAGCAAAAATTCCATGTATGTGATTTGACATTATTACAAATTCATCTAGTAATACATTGTCGTATTTATTCCCTATTTCTAGCCAATTTGATAAAACAATTTTTCCATAATTGTTTAATTCATAAGATTGTTTTTTTATCCAAAAGAAATTTTCTCTGTTTTTAGTACATATCGTAATAAAATAAGCATTTGAAGAAGCATAGTCATATCCCTGTAACCTAGTGTTTTTTTCGATTATAATACATAAATACCCCTTGTGAAATTAATATGTAGAAAATACATATCCATAAGAAAAAAATTTTATAATTATAATATATATAATAGATATTAATATTGATAATTAATCTAAGAATGGCTTCGCAGGTATGGTTCGCAATGCTCACCTCTACATTTTATAGGGTCTATCCATAGAAGAATTTTTTATATTTAAATTGTATTTTACGTTTTTCTATAAATTACAAGAGACAATTACAATTGACCTGCTAATTCTAATTCTTCTTTGGTTAAATTAAAATTTTGCCCATTGTTTTTTATTAAATTATGAATGTTCTCTATTTTTCGCACAGAATTTATAATTTGTTCTAGTGGCAATAATTCTTTAAAAGATTCTTCTAGGTTAGTGTAATTAGACTCCATTTTATCAAAATCTTTGTTATTAAATGCCTCTATCCAGTTTGTAGCATATGTGTTTACATTTGTTAAAACATCTTGCTGAGAATTGTAAACACCGGTTATATTATCCGACACTGTACCAAGTAATAAGTTTTTGCCAGTTAATATTAGTTTTCCAATTCCATCGCTCAGTATGTTTTTATCCATTGCACCATTAACCACATTGTTTATAAGTCCCGACACTATATCTATTAGTCCGCCTTTTTCTACTGCTTTTTCCACTTGACTAATATTTTCAAAATTTCCTGTAAATATTCCTATAACGCTTTTACCAAAATCCAATGCTGTGTCTATTGCTTTATTTATTCCACTTTCTAAGCCTTCGTTTAATAATGTGTTTTTTACATCTATAACTTCGTTTTCTATTAAGTCTGGCAATACTGCTCTTAATCCCACATCTACTGCCCCATTGATTGCATACCCCAATGATGAGTTCAAAAAAGAATTTTGTCTTTGCGCAAGAGCTTCACCCACTTCTAAATTATTTAAATTTTTATTCATTTCAGTTATTTCTAATCCATTTATACTCATATTAATCACTCCTTAAAATAATATTTTTATATATTTGACTTATTTGTTTGTTTTTTATTTTCGTATTTTTATTTATAAATAAATCGTAAAAATTATCTTCTTCTATAAATCCAAATATATTAAAATCCGAAAACATTTTTTCTAATATTTCTTTTGATATGGAATTTTTATTATATTTATTGAAAATGATTTTTATTTTATTCTTTTCTATTTTTAATTCCGATACATATGTTAATAATAAATTTCTACATTTTTTTAATTCTAATAAATTTGCTCCAGCAATAAAAAATATATAATTAATGTATTTAATTAATTCTGTAATATTATTTCGCATATTATTTTCGTTTACATCTATAAAAATATAATTATAATTGTTTTTTTGTTCGTCCAAAAAATTTTTTATATTATTTTTAATGTAAACTAAATTTATATTATTATTTATTTTAATTATTTTATTGTCGTCACCTATTTCTTTTATTCCGAATACTGTGCCAACACTTTTATTTGTAAAATCTGTATCTATTATTAAAACTTTTTTATTTTCTATTTCTGAAGCCAAATTTACTGTTAATGTTGTTTTTCCAATACCATGAGTACCTACAATAATTACTATTTTATTTTCGTTATTTTCTGTATTAATTTTAGATGTTTTTTTATTTTGATTTTTTAATAATATTTTATTTTTTATTTCTTTTAATTTTGATTTTTTTGTATTGTCATTCTCAGCTATATTTAAATTACTTTTTAGAATTAAATCTTTTAATTCTTTTATTTCTTCTTCCATTTTTTGTTGTACATTTATACTATTATTTATTACTTTTTTCATTTCATTAATTTCTGTTTTATTATTATAAAAAATATTATTTATTCCTTTTAATTTTAAATATTCTTCTAATTCTATATCTTCTTTTTTTAGTATGATTATTATATTTATTAAATTATTAATATTTTTAATTTTTTTAATCAATTCTTTAAATTTGTTTTCTTCAATTATTTTATTGCTTAATATTAAAATGTTAATATTGATATTTTTTTCTAGTATTTCTAGTAACCCTTCTTCGTACTGTATATCTCTCGTAATTATTTCATATTCATCTACTTTTTTTAATTCTAAATTTATTTCCGGATTCCCTATTGCTGTAGCAATTTTAATCAACTGTTATCACCTCCTTAAATTTTTTATTTTAGAAACTATACTATTAAATTCTTTTCAAAATCCGCAACATTTATTTTTAGTAATATATGTTCATCTCCAACAAACATAAGGCACTCACCACGTTTTAATGATTTTATTTCTACCTTTTCTTTTTCTGTTATTTTTGTATAGTTGGATAAAATAGATATGTTCTCTTCTTCTAAAGAAAAATAGGTTTTTATACTCGAATTATTTATTATACTTTTTCCATATATTCCATCTTCCAAACTAAATAAATCCGATACATCCTGAGTTATTGCAACAGAGCTCCCTCCATACTTTCTAATTGTTTTAAAAATTTTAT
>JAISHG010000011.1 GCA_031262685.1 Lachnospiraceae bacterium
GTTTCTGGTAATTCGCTTAAAGATTTCACTCTACCTTTATTTTTAAGTAGTGACACATAACCATCTTCTATTGTAGATAATCCGGGCAGAGTCATAACCTCTGTATTCAAGTTTTAAAAGCCCATCTATAAGTATTGGGCTGGCTTTCTTTTGACCAATATAGCCAACAATTCCGCACATATAATTCATCCTTCCTATTTTAAATATAGGAATTTAAAGTTCAAAATGTAAGTTATATGTATTCTTCTGTTTTATAATATTACTATTATCTTTTAAAATACACTAATGGTAAAACTGTACCATAGAGCCATCCGCCGAATATTTCGATAAGCTCTATCCTCGTCATCCAAAACTTGTTTGGAGCAGGCGCTTGGAACTAAAACAAATCTCCTTTCTGTTAAAATTAACTTTAAATTCTACTATAATATATTACACTATCAGAACAAATGTAACAATATTTATGGAAGAAATTTTTTGGTATAGGGCGAAATTTACAAACCCCGCGCAATATGGTACAATTGATAGGTAAATCTTTTAATTCCTCAATTTACACGAGGACAACAAAAACTATAAAAACGCCCAACTGGGCAGGAGGAAAAATTATGGCAAAAAAAGCAGAGATTCAGTTCCGAGTTCGGAAAGTAGCTATCACAGACATAGATGCAGAAGTGACCTCTATCGGTGATGCGCTAAATATGGTGCTTCTTCATGTTTTCTATGGGGATGAGACATTCGGATTTTTTGGTAACTCAGATATGCCTGCGTACATAAATCTGCTTATGATGACTGGATGTAAAACTTTAAAAGAGTTGGTAGGCAAAAAGGTTAATTTACTTGAGCACAGGAGACTCAGAACAGACGGTATTTGGACAGAATGGGATTATATCGCTGTCGGCAAATCGAATAAATATACTCATTTTTTCGGAAACGACGAACGCATTTACACATGTAGGGAAATGTGCTCTCTTACTAAGGAAATGGAATCTTCGCAATAGCCATAATAAAAAAGAAATATCTTTTCCACTTCATTATGAGGTGGTTTTTCTTTTGGAAAAAAATAAAAAAACACTTGACTAATACCTTACAGGTTAGCTTACAATAGCAAAAGAGGTGGTTTTAAATGTTAATAAATGATGTTGCAAAACAATGTAACTTAACAAAAAAGGCTGTTGAATACTACGTAGAACAAGGACTTATCTGTCCTACTATTTTAGAAAACGGATATAGGAATTTTTCAAAGGAAGATACGGAATTGCTAAAACAAATTTCATTATACAGAGGGATAGGATTAAGTGTACTTGAAATTAAAAGCATTCTTGCTGATACAAGTGTCCTAAAAAATATCTTATACAAAAAAACAATTAAGCTGGAGCAAGAAAAATCAAAACAAAAGATATTACAAAGATTAGCAGATGGCGAAACACTAGAAGACGTAAAATATGAAATAAATAATCTAGAAAATCATTCTGCTATAATAGAAAGGCTGTTGAAAGTATTTCCAAGTTACTATGGTATATTCTTAAGTATGAATTTTTCAAAATATTTAGTAGATACAATTAAAACAGAAGAACAAGAAGAAGCATATTACGAAATTATTGACTTTTTAGATAATGTTGCGGAATTTAAAATATCGGAAGAATTGAAAAAATATTTAGATGACTATATGAGCAATATAGCTATTAAAGATATGCAAAAAATAGTATCAGATAAGGAAAAAAACATAAGAAATGTAGACAAATTTATGCAAAATAATAAAGATGCGTTAAAACAATATTCAGAATATAAGAAATCGGATGAATATAAAAATTCTCCAGCAAACAAACTATCAGAGCTAATGAAAGATTTTTGCTCTACAAGTGGGTATTATGATGTATTTATCCCGGCAATGAGAAAATTAAGCCCATCATACAATGAATATTATGAGCAATTATTAAAAGCAAATGAAAAATTTATAGAAACAAATCCGGATTATTTGTAATAATCTAGAGAATATTTTGGGTAACCGGAAAAATTTACAAAACCCGTCAAATATGTTACAATTGGTGGGTAAACTTTTAATTCCTCAAGTTACACGAGAACAACAAAACTATAAAAACGCCCGACTGGGCAGGAGGAAAAATTATGGCAGAAAAAATAGAGATTCGGTTCCAAGTTAGGAATGTCACTATCGTAAGAGGAGAAACATGGGTATCTCGTGATTCTGATAAGCCTGCTATGGAAATTACCTTTTTTACCGACACTACAACTATGTCGGGAATTCCTGAAGGATTTGGCTTTTCAAGTTCAAGTGATACAAGCATCGTTACTTATGAGAATTTTCTTAAAATAATGGAATGTTTTTCGACAGGACTGATAGGAAAAAAAGTTGATTTGCTGGAATACAGTATTAGGAAAGACGGCAAATGGACTGAATGGGATTATACTGCAGTTGGTTTGGGTAATAAGTACATTAGTTTTTACGAAGACGACTCAAACATTCGCAACTACGCCAAAACGTGTTCCTTTATTAGAAAAAAAGAATTCCCTAAAAGCCATAATAAAAAAAGAAATATCTCTTCCACCTCATCATGAGGTGGTTTTTTTTTGTGAATTTACTAATGGGCGCAGGGTCATGCACCACTACAACAGATTTGGCGATTCTTGACAAACAAACACAATAATATATAATAATATGGTTATACTAAAGAAAGGTGATGTGCCTAGAAAGGAATGATTATTATGGCAAAAGAGCTTACACCAGAAGAACAAAAGAAAATAGAAGACAGCATAGATTCTCTAGTTAAAAGAGCAAAAAAAGCTTCCGAAGCATATCTTGAATTATCTCAAGAGCAAGTAGATAATATCGTAAAACATATGTCTATGGCAGGACTAGACAATCATATGACACTAGCCAAAATGGCAATAGAGGAAACAAGAAGAGGAATTTATGAAGACAAAATAATTAAGAATATGTTTGCAACAGAATATGTGTATCATAGTATAAAGTACGAAAAAACTGTTGGAGTAATAGATGAAAGTATCGAAGATGGATATATGCAGGTTGCAGAGCCTATAGGAGTAATAGCAGGAGTAACACCAGTTACAAACCCAACATCAACAACAATGTTTAAATCTATAATATCTGCTAAAACAAGAAACGTAATAATATTTGGATTCCATCCAAGTGCACAAAAATGCAGTGTAGAATCTGCAAAAATATTAAGAGATGCAGCGGTAAAAGCAGGAGCGCCAAAAGATTGCATTTTATGGATAGAAGAGCCTTCGCACTATGCAAGTAATTACTTAATGAATCATCCGGGGGTAAATTTAATTTTAGCAACGGGCGGAACCGGAATGGTAAAAGCTGCATATTCATGCGGAAAACCAGCATTAGGAGTAGGACCAGGGAATGTGCCTTGCTATATAGATAAAACAGCAAAATTGCAGACATCTGTAAATGATTTAGTTTTGTCTAAATCATTCGATAACGGAATGATTTGCGCATCAGAGCAAGCTGTTATAGTAGATAAAGAAATATCAAAAGAATTCGAAAAGTTAATGGAAGAAGCGGGATGCTATTTCTTAACTAAAGAAGAAATTATAAAACTAGAAAAAAGTATGTTTATAGAAGAAAAAGGATGCGCTTTAAATGCAGACATAGTTGGACAAAGACCGTTCGATATAGCTGCAAATGCTGGAATTAAAGTTCCAGAAGAAACAAAAATACTTGTTGTAAAACAAACAGGAGTAGGTCCGGAATTCCCACTATCAAAAGAAAAATTAAGCCCAGTCCTTGCTTATTATATAGTAGAAGATGCAAAAGAAGGTATAGAAAAAGCAGAAAAACTAATAGAATATGGTGGTTTAGGACATTCTGCAGTAATACATTCAGAAAACAGAGATACTATAAATAAATTTTCAGAAAGACTAAAAGCAGGTAGAATAATAGTAAATTCTCCATCAACTCATGGAGCTATTGGAGATATATATAATACAAATATGCCATCATTAACCTTAGGTTGCGGCACATTTGGAGGAAACTCCACAACGGCAAATGTTTCATCTGTAAATTTAATCAACTTAAAAAGAGTTGCAAAGAGGAGGGTTAATATGCAGTGGTTTAAAGTACCGGAAAAAATATATTTTGAATCTGGCTCAATAGAGTATTTAGAAAAAATGCCAGAGATATCAAGAGCATTCATAGTAACAGACGAATCTATGGTTAAATTTGGCTACGTAGATAAAATATTAGCACAATTAAGAAATAGATTAGACTATGTTCATTCAGAAGTATTTGC
>JAISHG010000077.1 GCA_031262685.1 Lachnospiraceae bacterium
TGTTTTTCTAAAAGTTCACTATTTTTTTCTTCTAATTCTAGCTCTACTTCTTTTGCTGCATCTCGATACATAGTATATGTAAGTTTTTGCTTTTCCACCTTATTTGACTTGTATTTTAGCAGCGTTGATATAGATAGAAAAATTACCAGAAATAGAAAGGCAGTTGTATTTTGAAGATTTATTAGTATTGCAAAAAATAGCAAGGAAAGTATCTTCTGATATTTTGAAAAGATAATATCGTAATATATTACTGGTAAGAAGTAGCTAAACTCCATATTAAAAAAGCAACTAATAGTAAATAATACTGTGAAAAGTAATTTTAGCTCGGATTTTTCTACATAAGTAATTAAGCACGAAAAAAACAAAACGGCAAGAATAGTAGTTACCGAAAAAGTAGCTCCGAAAAGCATTATAAAAAATAAGAATATGCAAATAAATAGTATTATTTTATCAATTATGTAATTCATAACGCAATTATAACACAAGAGACTACAACCATCAACATTGTCAAAGAATGTTTCTTTTTGTAGGGGTTATATGGCATTTGTAGGGGCGCATGATTGCGCCCACCTGTAACTCTGCTATGTAAAAAAATAATTACATTTGTCAATTCTATATTAAAATCTATAGTGTTAGAATCAATTTGTAAGGAAGGGATAAAAAATGATTGTAAAAGTAAATAATTTAGTAAAACGTTATGGAGATTTATTAGCATTGGACCATTTGTCTTTTGAAGTAAAAGAAGGGGAAATATTCGGTTTGTTAGGACCTAATGGGTCTGGTAAAACTACAGCAATAAATTGTATTTTATCATTATTAAAATTTTCAAAGGGGAATATAGAAGTTTTTGGAAAAGAAATGAGTCCAGATTCTTATGATATTAAAAAGAACATAGGGGTTATAATGCAAAATGTTGCAGTGTTTGAAGAATTAACTGTGTACGAAAATATAAACTATTTTTGCGGTTTGTATATAGAAAATAAAGAAGAAAGAAAACGACTTGTAGAAGAAGCAATCCAGTTTGTAAGTTTAGAAGATTATAAAAAGTTTTATCCAAAAAAACTAAGTGGAGGTCTTCTAAGAAGGCTAAATATTGCTTGCGGAATTGCACATAAACCCAAACTAATTATATTAGATGAACCAACAGTGGCTGTTGACCCACAAAGTAGAAATAAAATTTTGGAAGGAATTCTAAAACTAAACAAAGAAGGCGCAACAATCATTTATACATCGCACTACATGGAAGAAGTAGAACAAATATGTACACGTATTGCAATTATGGATAATGGTAGAGTCGTTGCTAGTGGTACAAAAGAAGAACTAAAGTCAATGATAAGTTTAGGCGAACGTATAACAGTAGAAACATTTAAAATAACCGATGAAATTTTAAAGGAAATCAAAATGTTATCTAATATATCTGAGGTAAGCTATAGTGAAAATTTACTAGTTATAAAGTCTTTAAAAGGAAAAAACAATTTGGAAAATGTATTGGAATTTTTAAAACAAAATAAAATTGAATTCGGGAAAATCTATTCAGAAATGCCAACATTAAATGATGTTTTTCTTGAAATTACAGGAAAACGTTTACGTGATTAAAGAGGGGAGATAAGGGACTATGTTTATGCACTTATTTAAAAATAGATTAAAAATAATATTAAACGATAAACAACTAATTTTCTGGACTCTTATATTTCCAATAGTTTTAGGAACTTTTTTCTATATGGGGTTTTCTGGAATGAAAGAAAGCGAAATGTTTAAGCCAATGGATATTGCAGTTGTAAATACTGCTAATTATGAAAATGATACATACTTTAAAACGACTCTAGAAGCAGTTTCTACTGGAGAAAAATCGATTTTTAATTTGCAAGTATTAAGTGAAGACGAAGCGAAAAGTAAATTGGATAGCGGAAAAATAGAAGGATATATAAGAGATAAAGAACTTCTTGTAAATAAATCTTCGTTAAATACAACAATACTAAAAACTTTTTTAGATGAGTATTTACAAACAGAACAAACATTTAATAATGTTTTGGAAGAGAATAATTTTAGAATTGATGTTTCAAAAATAGTATCGCGGAATCAATTTTGTTAGGCAGCAGAATTCAACGCATGCAGAGCCAGATACCACAGTCAATTATTTTTATACGTTAATGGCTATGGCTTGCCTGTATACAGGGTATTTTGGAATAAAAGAAATATCAGATATTGCCCCTAATCAATCTAGTAAGGCCGTACGAATGAACTTGGCACCGATACATAAATTTAAAATTTTATTATGCAATTTACTTTCCTCTATATTTGTAAATGCTATTTTAATAGGCATCCTGCTACTTTATTTAATATGTGTCCTTAAAATTGATTTTGGAGACAGAGTCTTATTGGTAATTCTAACAAATTTTGTTGGAATTATTACAGGAATATTTATGGGCGGATTTATAGGAAGTATAGTAAAGAAAAAAGAAGAAACTAAAGTTGCAGTATATATATCAACTACTATGTTTTGCGTGTTTTTAGCTGGAATGATGGCAGTTAGTATTAAATATTGGATTAGAGAATATCTACCATTTGTTTCATATATAAATCCTGCAAATCTTATTACAGATGCTTTTTATTCACTTTACTATTATGAAAGTTTAAATAGATTCTGGCTTAATATTGGAATTTTGAGCATTATTAGTGCGATATTTCTTGCATTAACGTTCTGTATAATAAGGAGGCAAAAATATGAAAGTATTTAAACTGTATTTACAGGTTTTAAAGAGTAAATTGCCAATGGTATATATGTATTCGGGAGTATTTATTTCAATTATGCTTATAATTACGTTTTTGGGACCACAAAATAACAGTAATTTGGAGTTTACAGGGGCTAAAATAAATATTGCCTATATAGATAAAGATAATACAGAATTTACAAGAAATTTGAAAGAAGAAATTAGTAAAAATGCTAGTATTATAGATTTAGGTACGAATGAGGAAGAATTAAATGATGCACTATTTTTTAGAAGAATTACTATTATTGTGCGAGTACCAGATGGATTTACTGCTGATTTAGAAAATAATGTAGACTCTGAAATTAGATTTTCTTCTTTGCCAGATTCGTACGAACAAGAGCTTTTAAGTAGGCGAGTAAATAAGTATATCAATACATATAAGGCATATAGAATTGGTACAAATTTAAGTTTAGAAGAAGTCATAGAAAAAACTAACGAAGACATGGCTGTAACATCAAAGGTAAGTATGAGCTCTAGCAATTTAGATGGAAATACATCATTAGAAGCAAGATACTTTAATTATGCAGTATATATTATTCTTGCTATACTAATAAGTGTAATAGGTCTAACTATGAATTCTATAAATAATCAAATTGTAAAAAAGAGAA
>JAISHG010000047.1 GCA_031262685.1 Lachnospiraceae bacterium
ATATTTTTTTCAACATCTTTCTACCTCCACTTCCCTAAAAATACCAATTTGATATTATACTTTTAGAATTATTTTGTCAATTTATTTTTTTGTGAAATATGCACAATCCGAAGTTATAGTTTTGTTATCTGCATATACGTCGTCTAATGTACATTTTCCTTCTTTTTGATAGATACAACTTGAAGAACAGTTTATATTTGTCATATTACCATCTTCCCTTTCTTACTTAAATTCAATAAATATATTATTGAAACATTTTTTTGTTTTATTCACTTTTTAATGCATTTATTGAATTTCTATAGTTCCCGGAATTTGTGATTGCGGTTCCTGCTACTATTATATCTGTTCCTGCTAGCCTTATATCCTTTACATTATCTAAATTTATTCCTCCATCTGCTTCTATGTATGTATCTAAATTATTTTGTTCGATATAATTTTTTAATTCTTTTATTTTTAATATTGTTTCTGGAATTAGTGCTTGTCCGCCTTTTCCTGGCACTACTGTCATAATTAGTACCATGTGAATATGCGGCAAATACTTGTATATTTCTTTTACATCAGTTTCCGGACTAATAGATATTCCACATTTTACACCGTTAGAATTGATGTATTTAATAAGCTCCATTGACTCTTCTTCTGTTTCCATAGCTTCTAGATGAAATGTTATTATGCTAGGTTCAAAAGCCAAATAAACATCTACATATTTTTTTATATCTTTAACCATAAGATGCACATCAAGAGGAATAGTTGATATTTGTTTTATTTCTGAACAATACCTATACATTATGTCGGATGTGTTTCTTTCTACAAACTTTCCATCCATTACGTCTATATGAAAGTAATCTATTTTTACTTCATCTAATTCATGAAGTATTTTCATAGATTTTTCACTATCTATTGATAAAATTGATGCGGAAATTTCTGGCATAACCTTCTCCTTTATTCTACTACCAATGTTTTATCTGCTCCAAACGTAAAGTTTACTGTTTTTTTCAATATCTCATCTATATATATTCTTACAGTCACAGTTCCTGTTCCAGATATTGATACCGATTGATTTGTTTTTGATTTATTAACATCTGTATTAAATACTACGTCATCACTTGAATCGCCCTTACCTACAAGAACTTTTAACTTAGCTTTTTCCTCAATTGGTTCTCCTGTAACTTCATCTATTTTAGGAGTATATCCTAATATTGATTTTACGTTTATAGTTAATGTTCCTTCTTTTATTTCGTTAAATTGATTTAATGTTATTGTTATTGGTGTTTCTTTGTCTACAACACTTCCAGAAACTATATCTTGTGCTACTATTTTTCCATTTGGTTTACTTGAATCTGAAATAGTTAAAGTTGCTTTATGTTTTAATTTAGCATCTGTTAACGCTTTTTTAGCTTCTTCCTCTGTTTTTCCATATAAGTCTGGAACAGTTACTTGCTCTACACCTGAACTTACATAAATTTTTACCGTACTTCCAGCAGAAATTTGTGTTCCTTCTGCTGGTTCTACTCTAAGGACTTTTCCGGTTTCCATATCATCACTATATTCTTCTATAGCTTCTACTTTTAATTCGCTTGTCTCTATTTTTGCAACTACTTCTGCTTTTTCATATCCAATTAAGAGTGTAGGAACGGTTACCATCTTTTGCCCTAAGCTCATCCATACTCTTATTGTATCTCCTTCTTTAGCAGTTTTCTTTTTGTTATCGTATGTTACGCCTGCTGTTGGTTCTTGTTTAAATACTTTACCTACTTCCACGGTCGCATTATATTCTTCTTGCACTGCAAGCTTCAAACCTAATGCTTCTACCTCGGAACGAATCTCATCAACTGTTTTATTTTGTTCTGCAGACATCGCTAAAGCATTTGGAATTTCTATTTCTTTTGGCACGTCATTTTTAAACATTTGGAGCGTTGCAAACATAGCAATTAAAAATAATGTAATTGCTGCCATTATAATTCCAATTATTATTCCTGCCTTTTTTCTTTTTTCGGCTTTTTTGTCGCTTGCTCTTCTATCTGTTCTTTTAGCCGTATCCTCTGTTTTTGGAGCTATTGTTTTATCGTATAAAATTGATACATGTTGAGTAGGGAAATCGTTTGCCACCTTGTTTAAAGTCACAAAATTTCCATCCGGATTTTTTAATGACAGATTTAAGTCTTTTAACATGTCTGTTGCAGAACTATATCTTTGTGATACATCTTTTTGCATTGCTTTTAATACTATTCTGTTTACGCTAGTTGGCACACTTGGATTTATTAGTATTGGCTCAACTGGTTTTTCTTGCATGTGTTTTAATGCAACAGAAACCGGTGTATCTGCGTCAAATGGAACCCTTCCTGTTAACATTTCGTACAAAACAATTCCTAATGAATATATGTCTGATTTCTCATCGGTATATCCACCTCTTGCATGTTCTGGAGAGAAATAATGTACAGAACCTATTGTTGTTCCAAAAGCTGTTATTGTTGAGTTTGAAACAGCTTTTGCTATTCCAAAGTCTGTAACTTTTGCTATTCCTTCTTCTGTTATTATTATGTTATGTGGTTTAATATCTCTATGAATTATATGATTTTTATGTGCAGTTTCTAATGCTGATGCAATTTGTATTCCTATATTTACAGACCATTTCCAAGATAATGCTCCATCTTCTTTTATTATTTCTTTTAAAGTTTTACCTTGAACTAATTCCATTACTATATAGTATAGGTTTCCCTCTTTTCCTACATCAAAAACAGATACTATATTTGGATGAGTTAAGCTTGCAACCGCCTGCGCTTCGGTGTTAAACCTTTTTATAAACTCAGCATCTGTTGTAAATTCATCTTTTAGTATCTTTACTGCAACAAATCTTTGTAAAACATGGCATTTTGCTTTGTACACTGTTGCCATTCCACCATTACCAATTTGTTCTATTAATTCATACCTATTTCCTAGTAATCTCCCCTCAAGATTCATTTCTTTACACCTCTCCTTATTTTAGTACATTTTAATTGTTCTCTATAATTATTACTGTTATATTGTCTAGTCCTCCAGTATTATTTGCTGCATCTACTAAAAATTTATCTGCTGTTTTTATTTCTAGTTTAATAATATCGTGAATTTCTTTTTCAGAAACCATATTGGTAAGTCCATCTGAACACATTAGAATTATATCATTCTTTTGAAAGCCTTTAATTAACATGTCTGGTTCTACATATGGTGTACATCCTAATGCTCTCATTAACATGTTTCTTTTAGGATGATATAATGCTTCTTCTTTTGATATTTTCCCATCTTTAACTAATTTTTCTACATAACTGTGGTCTGTCGTTAACTTCCTGAATATATTGTTCCTTATCCTGTATACTCTACTATCTCCAATATGCCCAATAATTGCTCTATTATTATATATTAGACAAACGTCAATTGTAGTACCCATTTCGCTTAAATTTATGTCTGTTCTAGATTTATCGTATACTACCATATTAGCATATTCTAAAGAGTTTTTTACGAGTTTGGCTAGTTCTTCTTTGTCTGTTTGTTCTTTGTGGTAGTTGTTTTTTATATAGTTTCGGACAGATTCTACTGCGAGACTACTTGCAATTTCTCCACCATTATATCCGCCCATGCCATCTGCTAATATGTACAATTTGATTTCTTCTTCTTCGCCTGATATATAAAAACTATCTTGATTTATATCTCTTGCCATACCCACATCTGTATTTGCAAATACCCTCATTTACTCACCCCTTAAAACTTTTTTTCTAAGCTGTCCGCATGCTGCATCTATATCTGCTCCAAGCTCTCTACGTACTGTTGCTACTACTCCATTTTCGTTAAGATAATCTCTAAATTTTAATATATTTTCATTTGAACTTTTTACATAATTACCATTGTCTATTTTATTTATTGGTATTAAATTTACGTGGCATAACATACCTTTTAAAAGTTTTACTAACCTTTTTGCATCTTCTAAATTATCGTTATTTTCTTTAGCAAGTGCATACTCGAAAGATATTCGTTTGTTTGTTTTTTGTATATAGTATTTACATGCTTCCATCAAACTTTTTATATTGTAAGTTTTGTTTATTGGCATCATTTCGTCTCGCTTTTCGTCTGTTGTGGCATGAAGCGAAATAGAAAGTGTACACTGCATGTCTTCTTCTGCTAATTCGTATATTTTGGGAACTAGTCCACTTGTAGATATGCTAATATGCCTTGCTCCCATGTTTATACCCTTAGGATGATTTAGTATTTTTATTGCTTGCATTACGTTATTATAATTGTCTAGTGGCTCTCCTATTCCCATAAATACAAGATTTGATACTTTAACGTTTTCGTCTCTTTCTACTGCTAAAACTTGTTCTACTATTTCTCCTGCAGAAAGACTTCTAATAAAGCCTACACCAGTCGAAGCACAGAATTCACATCCCATTTTGCATCCTATTTGAGTAGATACACAAATACTGTATCCATGCTTGTACTCCATAAGAACAGTTTCAATAGCATTTCCGTCTGATAAATCAAATAAATACTTTTTTGTTCCATCTTTCGATATTTGTTTATCTAATATACTATATATACACAAAGTAAAATTATTTTCAAGTTTTTTTCTAAGTTCTAATGATATATTAGACATATCCTCGAAAGTAGAAACATTATCTTGATATATCCACTTAAAAATTTGCTCTGCTCTATATGGTTTTTCTCCAATTAACTTTAGTTCTTCTTGTAAATCTTCTAAAGATAAATCTTTAATATTTTTCTTCAAATTTAATCTCCTAAAATTATATATTTACTGTTTTATTTTCTTTTACTTTTTCTACAAATATTGGTTTAAAAATATCTTTTGTAAATTTTATAATTATTGCTAAATAAAATATTGCTACATACGAAAACGGTATCGGCACAGCGCCATACAAATAATTAGCATATGATATAAATGAAATCAGGTTTACACTTAGTGGTATATATATGTTTTTTTTCGTTATAGCAAAATATATAATACTAATTATATCTGCGGCATATAAATATCTTTCGTGCATATGTGGCAAAAAGAAACATGATACTAATATGCTCCATAACGCAAATTCTATTATTCTTACTTTGTTTAACTTCACTTTTTTATATAAAATAATGAATGCTGATATTATAAATATTACTATTGTAATTAATGTGCTTGTTTTTGGAATATACTCTGCTGGAGATACTACCAAAAGGCTATCATTATAAAATAGTAACGTATGTATATTAGGTAAATTTAACACAACATAGTCTACATACTCGGATGCCTGATCTGTATACACGGTTATAAATGAATTTATTGGAGCGCCTAATAAAATTGATGGTAAACACATTATAAACTCAGTTATTGGTATAAATAAAAAATACCAGATTGGGAAATTTCGCTTACTAATATAAACCAATATATATACTGGCAATATGAAGATAAATTGCAGTTTAAATGCAAACGCAATACCTAAAAATATGAAAGATTTTATATACTTTTCCTTTACTAAAAAGAATAATGAAATTAGCATAAATGCTGCATATATGCTATCTGATTGAGCCCAACCTGCTGAATTTAAAACTACAGTTGGTAAAAACAAAATACTTATAAATATCAAAAAAGAAAAAAGTGTTTTGTTTTTATCTGTTATTATTTCTCTTACTATTAATGCTCCAAATGTGGCGCATACAAAATCAAAAAATATGGATACTACTTTTATGGATATTAGTGAATCTATAGGCAAATATGTAAGAATAGCAAGTATTATTACATATGGCATATTATAATTTCCATCATAATTAGCTATACCTAATAATCCTTTATCTGCAAGTAATTTATCGAACCATGGTTTTAAATAAGTATTATAATCTCCAGATTGGCTTTCCAAAAAAAACACTCTAATTATTACTGCAAGTAATGCAAATATTACAAAGAATATTTGCATTTTGTATTTATCTATTAAATCCCATACTTTTTTCATATGTTTTCCCCTATGTTCTAAATTTATCTAGATATTATCATAAGCACTTTTTTATTACAATATTTTTAATAAAACATATTTTGTTTTTTTGTTGCATACCCTATACTATATATATCGTTGCCTGCGGATCCCCACGCAAAACGAAAACTGGTTTTCCTTACTGGTCAGGGTGCAGGGTCATGCGCCCCTACAAAAGTATTGTTTTGCTCCCCTTGCAGGCATATAATAGAAAAAGGATTTGGTGAT
>JAISHG010000065.1 GCA_031262685.1 Lachnospiraceae bacterium
TCCATGGTCTATGGATAGCATAAAAGGATGCTACAAATTCTTAGAAAGAGTTTGGAATTTAAGCGATATGTTAACAGAAGGAGATACTTATTCTCCAAAATTTGAAGCAATGATGCATAAGGCGGTAAAAAAAGTTTCTTCAGATATTGAAGAAATGAAGTACAATACTTCTATTGCTACATTTATGACAATGATAAATGAGTTTTATAAAGAAAAAACTATTAACAAAGCAGAATTTAAAACATTCTTAGAGCTTTTAAATCCATTTGCGCCACACATAACAGAGGAATTATACGAAAAATTAAATACAGGAAAAACAATTTCCGCTTCCGATTGGCCAAAATTCGACGAAGCAAAAACTATAGATAACGAAATAGAACTTCCTGTACAGTTAAACGGAAAACTAAAACTTACCGTTAAAATTGCCCTAGATGCGGATGAACAAGAAGTAAAAGACATTGTTCACAAAGAGGCTGCTAGCTTGCTTGATGGAAAAAATGTTGTTAAAGAAATTTATGTGAAAAATAAAATTTATAACATAGTTATTAAATAAGAAATACCTCTCAAGGAGTTCTATATATTTAAGTCGCTCATGTCTTCCCTCCGGCACTGTAAAGTTCGCGATCGCTTACCAACAGTGCACGGCGGTCCCCACGAGAACATTCGCTTTTAAATATATAGAACTTCTCTCGGTACAATATTACATTTCCTGTGTTAATCTTTTTACTGCTTCTATTGTATTTTCCCTGCTTCCAAAAGCAGTTAGTCTAAAATAACCTTCTCCACTTGGTCCAAATCCACTACCGGGTGTTCCAACTATGTTTTTTTCTTCTAATAGTTTATCGAAAAACTCCCAAGAAGATAAGCCCTTTGGAACTTTAAGCCAAATGTATGGTGCATTTATTCCCCCATACACGGTATATCCTGCTTTTTCTAATCCTTGTTTAATAATTCTTGCGTTTTCCATATAATAATTAATATTTTCTTTTATCTGTTTTTGTCCTTCTAAAGAATAAACCGCTTCTGCTGCTTTTTGAGTTACATAGGATACTCCATTGAACTTTGTACTCTGCCTTCTCGCCCAAAATTCATTGATACCTATTTTTTCTCCGGACCCAATCGCAATTTTTAAATCTTTTGGGACTACGGTATATCCACATCTCATTCCAGTAAAACCAGCTGTTTTTGAAAAACTTCTAAACTCTATAGCAACTTCCCTAGCTCCTTCAACTTCATATATAGAATGTGGCACATTTTCTTCTGTGATATAGGCTTCATATGCTGAATCATATAATATTACCGCATTATTTTGCTTTGCATAATCTACCCATTTTTTTAAATCGTCTTTTGTTAGTGTTGTACCTGTTGGATTATTAGGAAAGCATAAATAAATTATATCTACTCCTTCTTTTGGAAGCTCTGGCACAAAACTATTTTCTTCTATTACTTTCATATATGTAACATTTTCATATTTTTTAGTAAATTCATTATATTCCCCAGTTCTACCAGACATTATATTTGAATCTAAATAAACTGGGTATACAGGGTCTGTAATTGCTATTTTATTATCTATACTAAATATATCTGTTATGTTTGCTGTATCTGATTTTGCTCCATCTGATACAAAAATCTCATCTTTCTTTAAGTCTATCCCTCTAGATTTATAATCACATTCTATAATTTTATTTATTAAAAAATCGTATCCGTAATCTGGTCCATATCCTTTAAATGTTTTTTCGTCTGCCATTTCCTCTACTGCTTTATGCATTGCTTCTATTACAGCTGGAACTAGAGGTTTTGTAACGTCACCTATCCCTAATTTAATTATTTTTTTATCCGGATTTATTTTTGTAAAATCAGCTACCTTTTGAGAAATTTCTGCAAATAAATAATTTTTTTGCAACTTACTAAAATTATTATTGACTTTTATCATTTAAATAATCTCCTTTCTATTTTTGATTTTATGTTAATATAATGGTATAATACTGTTATTGACAGTTATTTTTTTCCTCGTTTTAGACATTTGTATTTTATCATAATAAAAAAATATTTTTTTGGAGGATAACACTATTATGGCACTGTTTTTCGGCAAGAAAAAGGCAATACTCCAGCGTAACGCTGAAATTCAAAAGTTCATCGACTGGTATTTCGGGCAAATTTCCGGCAAGAGAGATTTTGAAGTTAATTTTGTGAGCTTAGGCTACGAT
Organism: Lachnospiraceae bacterium; assembly: GCA_031262685.1. Lineage (GTDB taxonomy): Bacteria > Bacillota > Clostridia > TANB77 > CAG-508 > CAKPQL01. The sequence goes on from JAISHG010000065.1 coordinate 2,208, forward strand.
GCAACGTCAAGATTTCACAATCTTTTCTCGGCATACCCCGTTCTTACAACCTTACCGAACTGTAAAATGAGCTTAAGCGCAGACAACAGACATTATCAGTTTCTCGACACCGAAGGGACTTGGTGTACTTTAGAACGGTCTGAAATGGAGGATTATCGGAAGGATTGTATAAACAATCACCCTGATTTAGCTAAAATACCTCTTGACCAGTGCGGACCTCTGGGACTACGTCCTGGCTCGGCTTACGAAGGACATGCGTACCTGTCTTTTGCCTACAATGAAAGGAAGAAGTGGAATGCTATTACAGCCTCCTTAAAATCTTTCATTGCTGCATAAATGCCATACCTAGTTGTTGTTCATCACAACAACTAGGTTATTTTTTTTAGTACTTCATTAAAATACTCTGGAAGTGGAGCTTCGAATGTCATTTCTTTTTTTGTGCTTGGATGTACTATTTTAATTTCCTTTGCGTGGAGCATTTGTCCCACAACTTCAAATGGATTATTTCCGTTTGAATAAACATAATCTCCCACAACAGGATAACCAATTTCAGATAAATGTACTCTTATTTGGTGCGTTCTTCCTGTGTCTATTTTTACTTCTACTAGTGTATATCCCTCATATCTTTCTAAAACTTTTACATGCGAAATGGCTTCTTTCCCTTTTTTAGTTACTGCCATTTTTATTCTATCTTTCGTGCTTCTTCCTATTGGCATATCTATTGTTGCTTCATTTTCCTTAATTACGCCTCTAACTAATGCTATATATTTTTTTTCGGTAGTTCTATTTTTAATTTGATTACTTATATCTATGTGTGCTTTGTCGTTTTTAGCAACAACTATGATTCCTGATGTATCTTTATCTAACCTATGTATAATTCCTGGTCTTATTTCTCCGCCTATACCAGAAAGTGTTCCTTTACACCTTGCCATTACAGCATTTGCTAACGTGCCTGTTAAATTTCCGTTTCCGAGGATGAACAACCATTCCTTTGGGCTTATTTATTACTATAATATCAGGGTCTTCATAAACTATATCCAAAGGCATTTCTTCTGCAACTAGCCCTGTTTCTTTCGGAACATCTTCTTCTACAATTATCTCGTCATTTAGTAAAACCTTGTATGATGGCTTTTGAGTAGTATTATTTACTTTTACTTTTCCACTTTCAATTAAACGTTTTATAGACATTCTAGATATTTCCGTGTCTAAGCCTGCAATTATTTTATCTAATCTTTCTCCTGTTTTTGATTCATCTATTTTATAATTCTTCATCATTTATTTCCTTTTTCTAAAAAAGTATATATTCCAATTACTATAACTAAGAATATCCATCCACATACTATATATATATCTGCAAGATTAAATACTGGGAATCTCATTATGCTTCTTATATCTATATAGTCAATAACAAATCCTCTAAATAACCTATCTATTAAATTCCCTATAGCACCTGCCAATATAAAGCTTAATGCATAAATTGTTTTTTGTTCTAATCTATCTTTTTGTGAAATAATAAATTTTAAAATTATTCCTATAACTATTCCTGTAATAATTATAAAAAACAATGTATTACTTCCACCAAGCCCGAAAGCACCTCTATAATTCTCTATATAAGTTATGTCTATAAAATTTTTAATTAAAATACTATTTTTATTTATAGACACATAGATTTTTACTAATTGGTCTAACAGTAATAACGTTATTATAAATATTGACATTTTTAAATAAGTTTTGTTTTTCAAGTTAATTCCCCTTTATCGTATTATCTTTTGTAAATGATAAAATCGTTATCTTCATATAGATTAGTGTAGTTAGAATCATGTTTTAATAATAAATTTAGTTTAGAATTCTTATATAATATTACATGCGTTATACCATATTCTTCGAATTTATCTTCGTAATATACCCCTATATCAGATATATTTATAAAATCTGAAAATATATCTTTTTTATGGTTAAATTCTGGTGCATACAAATCTGCTCTAGAATCTATAAAAACTGGTATTTCTCTATATAATAAGTAGCTACCGTAATTGTATTCATTAAATAGTTTTATATTTTGAGTATCCAAGTTTTCTAGTATATAGGTTGCAGCACTTACTGGATATGTAGATTCGTCTACGAACTTGTCGTCTAGCTTAGGTTTTATTTGAATAGCCGCTACTAATACTGCTATCGTAATTATATATATACTGACATCCCATTTAGTTAAAACCGATTTTATGCTACTACATATATTACTATCATATTTGTTTAAGAAATCACAAACTAATACATTCAATACTGTCGAACAAAGAATAATAAACAATGCCGTTTGCCTTTGACTATAAAGCGCTAATATCAGCATACCTGCAAGCAAAAATAAATTGCTAAGTTTTATTTTTGTGTCTGTAAGAATTAATATCATTACAAATCCTATTAAAATACATAAGAATGGCATATTATTTACCAAAACTAACGGCGCATGTTCTGATATACTATCGGTTGTATTTCCTTGCATTGTATCGTACAAATAAGTATATGGGGTAGCACCAATTGGCGTTAAAAAACCTACAAGAAGCGCAATAATCATTATAATTACTAAGTATTTTATGTTTTTATTATTTTCTATTACTATTTTGTACGGCTCTTCCTTCAATTTAGCTTTATTACTAATGTAGTTTTCTAATTGAGTTTTTTCTTTATTTGCATAATCTTCTGTTATTTTCTTCTTTGCTAACATTTTATTAATTCTATCTATTTTTTTCTTTCTTATATATACCTCTAAGTTAGAATCTTTATAAACTATATTTTCCGCAATATACGGTAAATATAACAAAAAGTAAAATGGAAATACTGCAACATGAGTATTTGCAATTATTACAGGTATTAGCAGTAAAAGCACTGCATATACTTTTTTTCTTGTTTGTAAGAATTTTTGTATAAAGAATAATGTTAGCATAAATAAAATATATGTAAACAAATGTGCTCTAGCTGTTATGTATGGGCTTAAAAGGAATAACATTCCTATAGTTAAGACTAATGACACCAACTCATTTTTTGTAATTTTTGAATTTACTAAATATATTGTAATTCCTAATAATGTACAAAGAATAATGGTAGAAGCATATATGCCTGCAAAACCAGTCACATTATATATTAGATATATTCCAACATCAAATGCCCAATGGGGAAATTCATATGGCAAATCTTCATGCCAAGAAAATGGGTCTTGCATAGTTATACCATTTTGTGTTATGTATTCTCCAATTTTTATACTATAAAAAGTATCATTTTGAAATGATACTGGGGTTACTGCTATTGCTATAATTGTTATTAATATTACTGCTAATATTGTAAATTTAATATTATTTTTCATTATTACTCCTTTGAAAAACATTTATCTTTTTGTGTATCCTTCTAATTTTTCAATATAATATCTTCTTATTAATGATAAGTTTGTAAACATACGTCCCACAAATACTACTATTGCAGCCAAATATATATCTACATTTAGTTTTTCACCTAGGTATGCTAATAGCATAGCAAGTATTGCATTACCAAAAAAACCAGATATAAATACTATTAAGTTAAATTTTCCTTTTTGCGTTGATACAATTCCACCAAATACAGAATCTAGTGCCGCAACGATTGCTATTGCTAAATAACTCGAGTACGTATATGAAATTAATGGTGCATTTATTCCAACTATCGCTCCTATTAAACATCCTAAAACTATTGAAAAAAGTATCATGTTTGCCTCCTCTTATTTTACATATTTAAATTCTATATCATTTCCTATATATGAACCTATTACTATATTTTCACTTCTTTGCAGAGTAATTTGCAGTCCTTCTGCTTTTTTTGCATCGATATAGCCATATTGTTTTGCAGAAAGTCCACTTTCTAGATACAATGGATCTCCAATTACTTTTATCACATATGGAGATACTTGTCTATTGCCATTTATACTTATATATCCATTATTAATTGCCGCAACATATGACTTATGAACTATTCGCTGGTCATTTATGGATATTGCTTCTGCCCCAGCCATTTTGAGTTCATTTAGTATCATTATAAGATCAGATGCTGTAACGGTTCTATCTTCTGTATCTGTAAGTGTCACTACCACGCCTTGTCCTGATACCTGACTTTTTCCGACAAGTTTATTTGCTTTTGCTAATTCTTGATCTAATAGCCCTGAGGCAGTTTGATTTGTAGCTATTTTCTGCCTGTATTCGGCTATTGTTACTGTTGTAGAATCTATTTGTATTTCCATTTCATCATTTTCTTCTTTTAAACTAGAAATTTCCGCTCTCAAATCGCTTTCTTGCATATTTTCTAGTGCAGTTATATCTGTTTGACTTATTGTCTTAAATTGCATAAACATTACTGCTGTTAAGATAAAACAGACTAGCCCTATTGTAATTGTTATTGTGGTTTTTCCCTTCATTACTTTCTCCTTACAAAATTTATATTAAATGATTTGTCTTATATACCCCTGTAAATTTCGGTATTGTTACATTTTCCGATTTCTGTATATCTACTACAACACCATCATCTATCATTAAAGTAAGATATTTTCCTGGCATCATTAACGCCGGATATAATCTTTCTGGAAATCCTATTGCTTTTATCTTTATTGGCGTTCCTACCATCTGACCATTAACTCTTACTATATTTCCATCACACTTTATTTCTGTTGTGTTTATTACTCTTTGCTCATTTATTGATACTGCATCTGCTCCTGCGTTATACAATTCATTTATTATTTCTATTAAATCCATTTCATGGACCAAATAATTATTTATATTTAGAACTTCGTTAGGCGATATTTCTCTATTGTCGTCCAAAGTTACTACAACTCCAGGGCCTTTAAGTTCTGAAAAACCTAACAATTTATTTGCGTATGCTAATTCTTCTTCCTTTTCTTTATCTCCCGTATCATTTTGAACAGCCTGAAGTCTAACACTTTCTAGTTCTACTTGGTGTGATTCTAATTCCTCATGCAATTCTTTGTTTTTTTGTCTTAGTTTTAATACTTGATCTTTAAGTCCGCTATTTGCATTAGAAAGTCTACTTCCAACTACTTTAGAAGCATCGTTTACTGTTTTGATTTGTATAAATATGCTTATTGTAAGTATAAAGCACATAAGCCCTAACACTATTGAAACATGCGTTTTTTTCATTAGCTAACATCCTTTCATAACA
>JAISHG010000128.1 GCA_031262685.1 Lachnospiraceae bacterium
ACTTATAGCAAAAATAGATAAAAATACACTATACAAGTATTACGAAGCTTTTGGGTTGTTTTCTAGAACAGGGATTTCTAGCGCAGGTGAAGAAAACAGTCTTTTCCACGATATAAACACACTTAAACCTATAGAACTTGCAACTATGTCTTTTGGTCAAAGATTTAATATAACTCCTATTCAACTAATCACTGCTGTATCTGCTATTGCTAACGATGGGGTTTTAGTACAACCTAAAATTGTAAAGGAAATAAAAAACACCGATACCGGTGCTATAACAATAATAAATACTGTTAATGTAAGACAAGTAATTTCTAAAGAAACTTCTAATAAAATGTTAGATATGATGCAAACTGTCGTAACAGACGGAACCGGAAGACATGCTGCTATAGCAGGATATTCTATTGGTGGTAAAACTGGTACATCTGAAGCTAATCCAAATAAACCAGAAGAAGGTTATACCGCTTCATACATAGCTGCATCTCCTGCCTTAAATCCGGAAATTGTTGTTCTTGTTACACTATATGGACTAAATGGGACTAGCCATCAAGGTAGCTCCGTTGCTGGTCCTGTTGTTTCACAAATTCTTTCAGAAGTGCTTCCGTATATGGGAGTTGCATCAACACAAAATTAGTATTTAAAGAGGATTTCTATATATTTAAAAGCGAATGTTCTCGTGGGGACCGCCGTGGACTGTTAGCGAGCGATAGCGAGCTTTACAGTGCCGGTGGGAAGACATGAGCGACTTAAATATATAGAACTCCTCTTTAAATACTAATTCTGTGTCGAAGCAATTCCCATGTATGGAAGAACTTCCGAAAGGATTTGTTTAACAACGGGACCCGCAACAGAGCTACCTTGATAGCTGGTTCCATTTAGTCCATATAATGTTACAAGAATAATAATTTCTGGATTTAAGGCAGGAGATACAGCTATATATGAAGCTGTATAACCTTCATCTGGTTTGTTGGGATTTGCCTCAGAAGTCCCTGTTTTTCCACCAATAGAGTAGCCAGGTATTGCTGCATATCTACCGGTCCCATCAGTTACAACAGATTGCATCATGTCTAACATTTTACTAGAGGTTTCTTTTGATATAACTTGTCTTACATTAACAGTATCTATTGTTGTTACAGCGCCCGTATCTGTATTAGTAAGTTCTTTTACAATTTTAGGTTGTACTAAAACACCATCATTGGCAATAGCTGAAACAGCCGTGATGAGCTGTATGGGTGTTACATTAATTCTTTGACCAAATGACATAGTTGCAAGTTCTACGCTGTTTAGGTTATTTATATCATGGAAAAGACTATTTCCTTCTCCAGCGCTAGAAATTCCAGTTCTAGAAAATAATCCGAAAGCTTCATAGTACTTATATAAAGTTTGTTTATCTATTCTAGATATAAGTTGCATAAAAGAAGGATTACAAGAATTCATAAGAGCTTCTCGAAGCGATTGAGATTCGTGCATAGAAGGATATTTCCAGCATTTAATAATAGTTCCAGAGATATTTTCATATGAATTGCAATAAAAGGATTTAGTATCTGTATCAATTATATTTTCTTCTAATGCAATTGCAGCATTTATAAGTTTAAAGGTTGAACCAGGCTCATATGTATTAGTTATAGTTGTATTATTCCACGTTGACATATCAACGCTAAAAGGTTCGTTTAAGTTATAGACAGGAGATGATGCCATTGCAAGAATATCTCCAGAAGAAGGATTCATAATAATAACATTTCCTCCACGTGAAGCAGTGTTTTCCGTTACAGCAGCAGTCAAATACTTTTCTGCTATAGATTGTATATTTACATCTATCGTCAATGTAAGGTCGTATCCATTTTGAGCAGCAACATATGATTGGTCTGCATTTGGAATTTCATTATTAGCAGAGTCTGTGGTGGTGGTTTTTCGACCTCTAGTACCAGTAAGAACACTGTCCCAAGCGCTTTCTATACCAGCCAAACCATTATCGGTACCAAATGAACCTATTAGTGTTGAAGCTAAAGAATCGTATGGATAATATCTTTTAGTATCATTATCTATATTAATTCCAGATGTTATTTTTTTCTCAGCGAGTATTTGTTTGAAAATATCAACTTTTTCTTTTTCTATTTTAGATACAATCACCACAGTAGAAGCGTTTTTAGTAACTTTTTCTAGTGTGGAATTATAATCTAAACCAAATACATCTACAAAAATTTGAGTAAGAACTTCTGGAGGCACATCTTTTTCGTCAGAATATTTTACTTTTTGTGGATTAATAGAAATAGTATCTACAGGGATGCTTTTTGCAAGAACTTTTCCAGTAGAATCATATATTGTACCACGCTTTGCACTAATTATTTTATTGGTAGTTTGTTGTCTATATGCAGATTCCTTAAGCTCTGAACCTTGCACAAATTGAAGAAATATAAGTCTAATAATTAAAGCAAAAAATATAACAGAAATGCAGATTGCGCAAATAAGCAATCTTTTTGAAAATAGTTTAGTAGTATTTTGTTTATTTATATTTTTTTTAGGCACATAAATCACCACGTCAATTTTATATGAATAACATGTAAAAATCAAGAAATAAGGCTAAGGTAAATATTACATTTCTATTACATTTGTAACTACCATATTGACTAAAAAACAGGGCAGTGGATATAATTGGTACCGTAGGGCATCTTTCCTTAAGGTTCCCAGAATAAATGGAGTAAATTTATGAATTTATATAATGAAACAAATCAAATATTAAAAAAATATAATTTGTCTGCAAATAAAAATTTGGGACAAAACTTTTTAATATCTGATGAAATTGTTAATAAGATTATAGAGTCTGCGAATATTACTAAAGAAGATTTAGTAATTGAAATAGGACCAGGACTTCGGAACACTAACAACAGCATTATTACAAAATGCAGGAAAAGTTATTTGTATTGAGTTAGATAAAAATATGATAAAAATACTAAAAGAGAGGTTTAAAGACGAAAAAATAGAAATAATAAATGATGATATATTAAAAGTGGATTTAAAAACATTAGTAAATTCTGAATTATTAATGTATAAAGCAGTAAAAGTAGTGGCAAATCTACCATATTATATAACAACGCCAATAATAATGAAATTGTTAGAAGAAAAACTAAATATAAAAGAAATAACAGTTATGGTACAAAAAGAAGTAGGAGAAAGATTAGTAACTAGACCAGGCACAGGAGATACTGGTGCAATAACATATGGAGTAAATTATTTTACAAATCCTACAAAAGTAATAGATGTACCTAAAGAGGCATTTTTACCAGAACCAAAAGTAGAATCATGTGTAATAAATTTGAAAGTATTAGACACACCAAAAGTAGAAGTGAAAAACGAGGAGAAATTTTTTAAAATAATAAAAATCGCATTTATGCAAAAAAGAAAAACAATATTAAATTCATTTACAAATGGTGGTTTGTTGGAAAATAAATTACAAATAGAGGATATGCTTCAAAAATTAAATATAGATAAAAATATTAGAGCAGAAAAACTAAGTTTAGAAGACTTTGCGCAAATTTGTAATTACATAGATTAAATATGATTTGAATTTCATGGTGGGAGGATTTATATGGACATAAAAAACTTAGAAAAAAGTATGGGAATCGAACTTGAAAATAAAGATATGCTAGAAACTGCATTCACACATAGGTCTTATGCAAATGAAAAAAAAATAGAAAGCAATGAAAAATTAGAGTTTCTAGGTGATGCGATTTTAGATTTAATCGTAGGAGAGTATTTATATAGAAATTATTATAAACTAAAGGAAGGAGAAATGACTAAAGTTAGAGCAGCAGTTGTATGCGAGGAGAGCCTTTACAAGATAGCTGAAAAGCATAATTTTAGCGATTTTTTAAAACTGGGAAAAACAGAATATGTAACTAATGGTTCGGAAAAACCTGCAATATTAGCAGACGCAGTCGAAGCTTTAATTGCAACAATATATTTAGAAATGGGTATGGATAAAGCGAGAGATTTTGTTATAGAAAACTTAAAAGATGAAATAGAAAATGCAAGTAAAAATGTTGGAATGAAAGACTATAAGACAGTGCTACAAGAAAAATTGCAAGTTAACGGAGATGTAAAAATCAACTACAAAGTTACAAAAGAAACCGGACCTGATCATGATAAAACATTTGACGTAGAAGTAGAAGTTAACGGTGAGGTAGTAGGTAGAGGTACCCGGAAAAACAAAAAAAGCAGCTGAAATGCAAGCTGCTAAAATGGCATTATCAGAATTTAATTAGTTTATAGTTATGTCATATACCGTAGGAGATAAATATAAAGATTTGTTTGCTGCAACTGGAAACTCAATTTGACAACTAATATTTACAGTTGTCTCATTGGCTAATGAGGTACCATAAAAAGTATTTGATTCTGCAGTTACAATACCGTAAGGCGCCCAGATAGTTATAATAGAATCTGTTGGTATTGAAAAAGAAAAACTCCAATTAGATATATCTGTTCCAGAAACATTCTTTACAGATATGTTATAGGTTAAAACCTGCCCCCAGCCTTCACTAGAAAGTGCGGGTGTTATTTCTAAAGGAAGTATTTCACTCGAAACATTAACAGTACAGGTTGCATATATATTGCCTACAGAAGCTGTTATAGTAGTTGTTCCAGAAGAAATAGCTTGGACAATACCATCAGAATTAACAGTTGCAATACTATTATTTGAACTAGACCAAGAGACTCTACCAGAAGATTTTTCTGGTACTTTATTAGCATATAAATTAAATGTTTCACCTGTACGAAGATTAAGTTCAGCTCTATTAAGTATAAGGCTAGTAGGTGCAGGATAACCGAAGAAAATCAAATATATCTTCTTCTGTATAATTTGTAATTTTATTAAAAATTTCTATTGGCACATAGTCAGACATAAGATGCCCTTCTGGCATAGTAACGGTACCATTAATGTTAATTCCTGCACCAGCATCTAAGTATCCACCACTAAAAAAAACATCTTCTAATATGCTTATCCCAGAATTCCAAATTACATAAGTAGATCCAACGGGCCAATTTGTTCTAAAAGCCCAGTCATATATAGGCGAATCAGATATATTTGTTACTGTAAATGTGTATTGTAATTCTGTGTCAGTTTGGCTGGCAATATTCACAATAACGCTTATAGAACTATCTTCTACTGTAGTAGAGTTTTTTAGTGTTACTTGTCCCAAAATAGAAAGACCACTATTAAAATATGCATATCCAATTCCCATAAAAGAGAATATGCATATAAAAAGTGATATTAGTAATATGTTTTTAGTTTTATTTTTTTGCTTGCGTTTGTATTTATACACTTAAAAATCTCCTTTTTTAAGTTATATTTTTAATATGAATCTATATGTTGCATTATTTGCAAGAATATAGAAATAAGCTTCTTCTTTTTTTGAATCCCAGTATAATATTGGCTTAAATATTTCCTCAGATAACTTTATAAGCTCGCTAAAATCCTTTACATCAATTATGTCGTTGGTAACATCTACATTTGTTTTAATTTGTACTATTTTATCTTGGAATGCTCTCAAAATTCTATTTAATTCAATTCTATAATCGCTGTTAACCCTCTTAGATTCTTCTGTTCGTCTTACAATATATGTTATCACTAATACTGAAGCTAATAGCAATAATGCATTTGGAAGAACGTTGCCAAACTTAGTTTCTGTCGTAGATTTAACATCTAGAACTTTTTGCCCAACAACGTTATCTACAAGCTTTCCGGAGAAAGTAGTTGTTTTTTCTCCTAGTGAAATAATTGAATTTGAATTATATACATTTACAACATGGCTGTTTGAATTTTCAAGATCGGCTGTTGTTTTTATTTGCAACGAAATATTAAGAGTAGCATCAACAGCTAAAGAATATGTTTGCTCAAAATCTAATATTAGATTATTGTATTCTTGAATGTTAAGAGGAATATTTTCGGTAATACTAATTATGCCATTTTCTGAAGATCCGAAGTTTCGTATCTAATAGAGTATAATTTCTGTTTAAGACTTCTGAACTATTATACACGGCAGAAACTACGCCAACTACTTTATATTCATAATTAATATTTGAAGAAGTAGATGGCGTGTAAGTATAAGTCATATTTAAATCAATATCCTTAATAAGGCCAGTAACATATGTTTTCCCTTGTGAAAGAGTAGCCTCTGGAATAAATCTATTATTAATAAGATTTACAGCATAATTAAGATTATATGCATTTGTAAAGGAATATAAGGTTTTCTCCTCTTTGGTTGTTTTATTAATTCTAAAAGACTTAAATACGTTTATTAAAGAGACGCTTAATAAAACTAATGCAACTATTAGAAAAAAGTATCTATTCGATTTACGCATTTTTATCTTTCGTTTTTTCATATTGTCCCTTTCTTAAAACTATTTCATCTTGCTAAGCCATACTGCTGGATAACCAATATATTTAATTTTAAACAATATTTTGCCTTTAAAGTTTTCGCTTGTTGTTATTAAACTGTCTGATTTGCTGTTATTATCTCCTTTTGTTGTAATATATATTTGTCCATTTTGATTTTTTATATCTACAGCTCTATGAACGACTGTATTGCCGTATTCATCTGTAAACTCAATAACATCGCCTTTTTGTATATCTTCTATTTTTGATTTTTTTAATATAACAACATCACCAGCATTTATTGTAGGCGACATACTTCCAGTTGCAATGGCAAGAGGTCTTACTGGAAACACTCCAATTATAAACCAGATAAAAAGTACAATGAGTATTGCTATAGGTATTATTTGATATGGTTTATAGGTTGAATTTTTAAGTTTTAGTTTGTTAATATCTTTTCTGTTTTTTATGTATATTGTGTAAAATAGTATCGTAAGTGGAATGACTGTATCTACAAAAGCAATCATAATCCACGGAGCCTTTGGAAATAGTGGAACTGTCCATAAAAATATGTGTGTTATTGATTCATATAAAATGCTTCCTAACGAATTACAATAAAGTGCTATATATGTGAAAAGTATATTTCTTGCTACAACAGGTAGAACAGCAGAACAAAACGACTTTAGTAAATAGTAAAAATTGAAATCAAGTATATTAAAATTGTTTAATAAAAGTTCTACGAGTGTAAAAACAATAATAATTGCAATTCCAAATTTGACTTTGTATTTGTTGTATACATTATTTATAAGCCTGTACCTTACATATTCTCTACCTATAAAAACACTTCCAGTAAGCCATATATTTGTAGCAAGCCCTAAAAGAGTAGTAGAATATGGATTTGTTCCAAAAGTTACAAATAGACCAGATAGTAAATAAGTGATAATGTATACAAGAGAGCCAATTAAAACATAATTAATAATCTGCACTTTTAGCTTTTGATTTTTATATGTTTCAATATTTAAAGTTACTCTCAAAAATATTGCTAAACCAATCCAAAATAAAGGATTAATGAAGTAAGTGTAAATGTTAGCGTAAGTAGTTAGTAACATTTTTGAAAATAATCCATACAAAAGAATTATTAAAGTTAGTAACGCCGTAGCGAATTTAGATTTTTTCATTTTTTAAGAAACACTCCTTTAAAATGATAAAGGCGAACTATATCAAGTCCGCCTTAGGTGAGTAATTGATATAATTACTAATGTGCATCATGTGTTGCTTCGGCTGAAAATGGTGTTGTGTCTTGTTCGTATTCGATTACTACATCAAAGTTTACAGTCTTTTGTACGGATAATGTAGAGTCTTCGTTCCATTCTATTGTAAATGTAAACTCGCAATCTTCGTTAACTGCTAATGTGTCTGTTGCTAATGTTGGAACAGATATTGTTATATCTGCATCACTAAATGCAACTTCTGTGCCATTATTGTATACGTTAATAGACTTCACTTTTGCAGGAATTGTTCCGCTGTTAGTAATTACTGGAGTTACGCTTACTCCATCTCCGGGAAAACCCAATGTTGCACTAACATTCAAAATAGTTTTATCGGTGTCAATAGCAGCTGTTACATTATCTCCTGAATCTGTAACAGACTCAAATATAACGGCAAATGTTCCATTAGCAGTAGCACTACCGTTAATTGTCAGAATGTCTCCAAAAGCTGCGTATCCAATTCCTATTGCTACTAATAATATTAATAATACAATTATCGCAATACTAGATTTTTTCTTTTTCATAAAATAAAACCCCTTTCAAAATTTGTTTATATCCTTAATATACAATATGTAGGAGCAACAGGCAATTACAGGAATGTGACATTTACTTTACTTTATTTTAAAAATGTAATACTACTGTAAAAGAAATGTAATATAAAAAATGTCGTATTATGATAAAATATTAGTGGAGGTTTAACCATGAAAAATTCAAAAGAAAAATTCGAAGAAAAGGATTTTGACTTTTTAGATAAATATAAAAATGAGTATACGAATATAAAGAAAACAATTGAAGAACAAAACAAAAAAAGAGACATTATTTTCAATATTTTAAAAACTCATACAAGAACATCAGATACAGAATTAATAAATAAAGCAAATGATTTAATTCTTGCGATAAACAATAACATACGAAAGTTAAATAACTTAATAACTGAATTAGAAAACATGGAAAACGTAGTTGTTAACTTATTTGTAGAAGATAACGCTGGAACGGAAATGAATTATGAAAAAGAAACCTTCAAAATAAAGTTTTCTGCGTATTCTTCCCATTTGCACAACATAAAAAATGAAGTTTTATTAAATGCAATAGAAATAGATAAGTTCTTGCAGTCTAACAACATAAATATAAAAACTAAAAGGGAGCCTATACCAGAAGAATTAGAAGGAATTCCAGAAAGTAATAAATTAATTATATCCGAAAATAAGCAGAAAGTTTTTTTGCCATACAAAAGAAGTGAATTAAAGGCTTTTTATTCGAAATATAAAAAGGAATATGATTCTTACGATGATATTATAGAAAAAGAATATACATATCCGATCGAATATTACACAAAACATCCTACAGTGGCAAGATTTAGAGAAGCATATTCGCTTCTTCGTGATAAAGAAATGAAGTCTGTGTTTGAATCTTTAAAGTTTGCTCTAGATATGATGTTTTGTTATGATGTAAATCCTGCTATAATATCTGCTTGTAATACAAAGGATGACTTAATTTTATACTTGAATTGCTTAGAGAAAAAAAGTTTGAATGAATTTAATATATTCGAAATAAAGTTTGAAGTTAACCCAAGTATTAGATATTAGTTAAAACATAAAATTATATGGAGGAATAAATGAAGAAAAAATATATAATACCAGTATTTGTGCCACATTGGGGCTGCAAAAATGAATGTACATTTTGTAATCAAAGAAATATTAGTGGAAAACAAAAACCAGTAACGCCAGAAGAGGTTACTGATACCGTAGAATACTATTTAAAAAGCTTTAAAGAAGAAAATACAGATAAAGAGATTGCTTTCTTTGGAGGTAGTTTTACTGGAATAGAAACAGATTCCCAAGAGGCTTTATTAAAAGCGGCATACAAATTTATAGAAGAAGGCAAAGTTCAAAGTATTAGAGTATCTACCAGACCAGACTACATAAATAAAGACATCTTAAAATTGTTAAAAAAATATAAAGTAAAAACAATAGAATTAGGTGTTCAATCTACCAATAATTACATATTAAAAAAATGCAAACGTGGGCATACATACGAAGATGTAAAAAAAGCATCAAAACTAATTAAACGAATGGGTTTTGTGCTAGGGCATCAAATGATGGTGGGCTTACCCGAAAGTACAAAATTAGATGATTTAAATACAGCTAAAACATTAGCCAAATTAAGACCTAAAATAATGCGAATATATCCTGTTTTAGTTATAAAAGATACAGAACTTGAAAAACAATACGAAAGTGGCGAATACGAGCCAATAAGCTTAATACAGGCAGTAGAAGAGTGTAAAGAACTATATTACTTTTTTACTAAAAAAAGAATAAATGTAATAAGAATTGGACTTCAGTCTACAGATAATATTAGTGCACCCGAAAACGAGGCAAGTGATGTTGTTGCAGGTCCGTATCACGAAGCATTTAGACAACTAGTTAACGATGAAATGTGGTATGATTTAATTGTAGAAAAAATAAAAAAAATTAATTCAAAAGTTAAAGAAATAGAAATACATGCAAATAAAGAAGATATTAATAGTATTGTTGGACACAAAAAAGAAAATATCGATAAGTTAAAAAAACTTTACGATGTAGATACAAAAGTTGTTCAAAGCGATAAAATTAAAAAGGGAAAATTCGAATTACACATAATTAAAAAATATTTAGATTTCTTAGAAGAATAAATTGTATTTAAAATATCCATAATAAATATGGATATTTTTTTATGAAATGAGATAAATTTTTATGTATAAAATAACAAAAGCAAGGTATATGTTAAATACAATCAAATTTACTTCAGATGTAGTTCTTGTAACTATAGGAAGTCTATTATTAGCCTTGGGTATATGCTTGTTCTTGCTTCCAAATCAGCTTTCATCTGGGGGCTTTTCTGGTGTCGCAACAGTTCTATATTATCTTTTTAATATTCCTATGGGACTAACAACTATTGTACTTAACATACCACTTTTTATTATTCTTTTTTTTCAAAAAGGTAGAGGATATTTAGTAAGAGCAATTATTGGGACATCACTTTTATCTGTATTTTTGAATGAATTTACACATTTAGAGGCATTAACAGACGATAAATTGCTTGCGTGCATATATGGAGGTATATTAACGGGTTTAGGAACAGCTATAATATTTAAAGGACATGCATCAACTGGAGGAAGCGAATTATTAGCTACGATTATAAGACATATATCTCCTAAGTATAAGACTGGAAATCTAATAATGACAGTCGACACAATAATAGTTACACTAAACGTTATAGTTTTTAGAAATTTAGAAGTAGGACTATATTCAGCAATTGTAATATATCTTTTGGGAAAAATATTAGATATTTTTTCTGAAGGTATTTATTTTTCTAAAGTTATCTATATTATATCTAATAAATTTGACGAAATATCTACTAAAATAAATAAAGAAGTTGGTAGGGGAACTACGGGGCTATATGGAAAAGGCATGTACACTGGAGTAGATAAAGGCGTGCTTTTATGTGTGGTAACAAGAAATGAGGTTATGAATGTAAGAACAATTGCACAAAAAATCGACCCCAAAGCTTTTATAATAATTTCTAATGCTAGGGAAGTAATTGGTAAAGGATTTGAAAAGGTCAAATAATGTCGGACCATGCAATTGACAGAACCTGCAAAAAATTGGTATAATAATGCTATCTTAATTTTTAGGAGGTTTCCCTATGGCACGGAAAAATAAAGGTAGCGAAGCAAAGAAAGTTGTAAAAAAGAAGACAACGCCTACAAAGCGGCACATCAAAAGAACCCAGGCAGAACATAAAGCCCGTGAAAAAAAGGCTGAAAGGCTGGGGATTCCAATGAACCAATTACCCAAGAAAAAAATGGGTAATACCAAAGGGAAAGGCAAAAAATAGTCTAAATAGTTTTAGGCTTAAGAAGAATAAGTAGTGTTATTACTACTTATTCTTTTTTGTTTAGTATAAGAAATGGCATTGTTGAACAAAATACTGTTTGAGGAGTGCATTTTTTATGTTGAAAAAGGTATATAAGTTTTTAAATATAAAGGGAGCCGTGTTAGATAAAAATCAATTAGAAAAATATATGGAAAAAATAGCTGCAGAGCATAATTTGCAGTCTTTTTCTAATAGTAAAACATATCCGGTTTCAAGGCTTAAAGATAATTTTAAATTTATTAGTAAAACTTATAGTGTATTAAATGAACATGTTAAATTGGGAATAGGTATATATCCTGCCGGAGAATGGCTTTTAGATAATTATTATATAATTGATGAAACAGTAAAAACAGTAATAAAAGAAATTACACCTAAGAAATATAAATCATTTTTGGGTATAGCAAATGGGCCATATAGAGGGTATGCAAGGGTATATGTTTTGGCATCTGAAATTGTGGCATATTCCGATAATAAAATAGATTACGAGAATTTAAAATTCGCTATATTGGCGTATCAAAAAAATAAAACACTTACAATGGAAGAAATATGGAGTTTGCAACTCTTTTTACAAATAGCAATAATCGAAAACATAAGACAAATTTGTGAAACAATCTATTCTTCTCAGCTACAAAAATATAAAGTGGAAAACATTGTAGAAAGACTTGTAGAACAAAAAGATTTTAGAAATCAAAAATATAAAAACGTAAAACAAGATATAAAACATTCAGAGTATGTACAGTTAAAATACCCCTTTGTAGAGTATATGTCGTACAAATTAAAGAGATATGGAAAAGCCCGGTTTGCCATATCTAAACATACTAGAAGAACAAGTAAATAAAACTGGTTTGGACGTTTCTGAAATTATTAGTAAAGAGCATTTTGGAATAGCAAAAGCTAAAGTTTCACTTGGTAACAGTATAATTAGCATAAAACAAATACTTAGAATGGATATACTAGACATATTTGAACACATAAACGGCGTAGAAGAAATACTAAAAAAAGATCCGCTTGATGTATATAGTAAAATGGACAATAAGACCAAAGAGTATTATAGAACAAGAATAGGAGAATTGTCTACTAAAACGAAAACATCGGAAATATATATCGCAAATAAGGCATTAGAATTGGCATTAAGAGATTCTACTGCTAGTAAATATAGGCACGTTGGGTATTACCTTATAGGGGATGGACTCAATGAACTTATGAAAATTCTTATCGAAAAGGAAAGACTAAAACCTGTAAAACAAAAAGAGAAAAAAGCCAAACGATACATTGATTCATGCGTAATAGTTCCTCTTATATTATCCATAATAGGGGCGATTTTCTTTTATAATAGCGGATTTAGTCATGCTGAAACAATTGCAGTTTTAATAATTTTATATATACCTATATCTGAAATATATATACAAATATTAAACTATATTTTAAGTAAAATCGTTAAACCAAAACTAATTCCGAAAATGGACTTTTACGAAGGAGTTCCAGAAGAGTGTGCGACATTTGTTGTTATACCAACAATAATAAAGACAAAAGAAAAAGTGCAAGAACTAATGAAAAAGTTAGAAGTTTATTATATAGCAAATAAAAGTGAAAATTTATATTTTGCTCTTTTAGGAGATGCCTCTAGCTCAAACAAAAAATATGAGGAATACGATGAAGAAATTTCAAAATTTGGAGTAGATGTAGTAAATAAGTTAAACGAAAAATATAAAACAAATAGTTTTCCTAAGTTTCATTTTATATATAGAAAAAGGGTATGGAATAATTCCGAAAAAACCTACTTGGGATGGGAAAGAAAAAGGGGTTTGTTATGCCAATTTAATAGTTTTCTATTAACTAAAAAAGATGAATTTAGAGTAAACACAATTAACCATTTGGAACCGGAAATTCCTAAAATAAAATACGTTATTACTCTAGATTCTGATACAAATCTAGTATTAAATACAGGGCTAGAACTCATAGGTGCTATGGCTCATGTATTAAACGCGCCTGTTTTAAATAAGTCACAAGATGTTGTAATAGAGGGGCATGCCTTAATGCAACCTAGAATCGGGATAGATTTGAAATCTTCTAGGAAAAGTATATTTACAAAAATATATGCAGGACTAGGAGGAGTCGATTCTTATACAAATGCTGTATCGGACATATACCAAGATAATTTTGATGAAGGTATTTTTACAGGGAAAGGCATATATGATTTAGAAGTTTTTGATAAAGTGCTTTGCGAAGAAATTCCGGAAAACACGGTTTTAAGTCATGACCTCCTAGAAGGAAGTTATTTAAGATGCGCACTTGTTAGTGACATATTGCTACTAGATGGATTTCCATACAAATATAATGCTTATGTAAGTAGAGCTGTAAGGTGGATAAGAGGAGATTGGCAAATACTATATTGGCTTAAAAATAAGATTAAAAATAGTAAAGGAATTTACAAATTAAATCCATTAAACAGACTTTCTAAATTTAAAATATTAGATAATTTAAGAAGAAGTTTAATAAATATATTTATATTTTTACTAATTGCCTTTTGGGTTTATATGTACGCTGCAAAAGGCATAAACGTATGGCAAGTTTTTGCGTTAGCTATAACTTCATTAGTTATACCTACATGTATAAATATTTTAAACTATATTGTATTTAAAAAAGAGGTTGGAAGCGGATTTGTAACTGCACATAGGAGTTTTGCAAAACGTATAACAAGCCTGCAATCTAGTTTCTTGCGCGCAATATTTGAAATTATGAATTTCCCACATAAGGCATATTCATTTTTTATAGCTATATGTAAAACAATTTATAGAATGAAAATATCTAGACATCATTTACTAGAATGGCTTACTGCAGAAGAGGCAGAAGCTGTGGCAAAATCAGACACGCTATCTTATTATAAAACTATGTATATTAACATTATTTTTGCAGTGCTTGGCCTGTATTTTTCGTACCAGTTAAGCAGCATAACACTGCTAGTATTATCAATCCTTTGGCTTATAGCACCAGCTTGCATGTGTTATACAAGTAAAGAGATTAAAACTAAAAAAGGAGTGCTAAAAAAAGACGAAATCGATTACTTAATAAACGTTGGAGAGAAAACTTGGGGGTATTTTAAAAAATACGTAAATGAGGAGAATAATTTTCTTCCACCAGATAATTATCAAGAAGATAGAACAGAACAAGTGGTAAAAAGAACTTCATCTACTAATATTGGTTTAGGTGTTCTTTCTGTTATTTCGGCATATGATTTAGGATATATAAAAATAGGAGAATGTATAGATACCATTTATAATATGGTAGGTACAATAGAAAAACTTATAAAGTGGAACGGGCATCTATACAATTGGTATAATACAAAAACGTTAGAGCCGCTTCTTCCAAGATACATTTCTACAGTAGATAGCGGAAATTTTATTGGATACATGTATGTCTTAAAAGAATTTTTGGAATCGCATAAGGACAATAAAAAAGTTCAGGAAATGCTTTTTTTAGTAAACAATATAATTGAAAAAACCGACTTTAAAGTTTTATATGACTACAAAAAAAGGTTGTTTTCAATTGGATTTAACATTGAAGAAAATAAATTAACAGATTCGTATTACGACTTATTAGCATCAGAAGCAAGGCAAGCGAGTTTGGTTGCTATTGCAAAAAAAGACATACCTGCAAAGCATTGGTATAACTTAAGTAGAGTGCTTACAACTCTAAATAGATACAAAGGGCTTATATCTTGGTCTGGTACAGCATTTGAGTATTTAATGCCAAACGTAAATATGGCGAGATACGAAAGCAGCTTACTAGATGAATCTTGCAAATTTATGATAATGAGTCAGCAAGAATATGCAAAAAAATTAGGAATACCATGGGGAATATCTGAATCTGCATTTAATTTACGAGATTTAAACAATAATTATCAATACAAAGCCTTTGGAGTTCCATGGTTAGGATTAAAAAGAGGACTAGCAGACGATATGGTGGTTTCTTCTTATGGTTTAATGTTAGCTTTGCCAGATGAGCCTAAAAAAGTAGTAGAAAACCTAAAAATATTAGAAAAAGAAGGAATGCTAGATAAATTTGGTTTTTACGAGGCTTTAGACTATACATCTTCTAGGTTAAAATATGGACAAAAAAATGCAGCAGTAAAAACATATATGGCGCACCATCAGGGACTTATATTGCTAAGCATAAACAATTTCATTAACGATAATATTCTTCAAACAAGATTTAAGAAAAACCCAGAAATAGAAGCAGTAGACATATTGCTTCAAGAAAGAATGCCAGAAAAAGCAATAATCACAAAAGAGAAAAAAGAAAAAGTAGAAAAGGTAAGATTAAAAGATTACGAAAATTATACAGAAGTGGTTTATACTAAGCCAAATAACCTTTTACCAAGAACAAATATTATATCAAATGGAAACTATACAATATGCACAACCGATAAACTAGAAGGATTTAGCGAATGTAATAATATTTTAGTAAACAGATTTAAAGAAACGGCCGATATAGCGCAAGGAATAATGTTTTATATAAAAAATGTTAATTCTAAAAGAATTTGGACTAATTCGTATTCAAATTATTTGGATAAGCCAGATAAATATGCGGTTTACTTTTCGCCAGATAAAACTAAATGTGTAAGAGTAGATGGTGGAATAGAAACAACAACGTTAATTACAATAGCACCAGACGATAACGTGGAAATAAGAAGATTAGAACTAAAAAACAGTGGTACAAAAGAAGAAATTTTAGAAATAACATCGTGTTTTGAACCGGTACTGTCTACAAAAGAACAAGATTATGCACATCAAGCATTTAACAATTTGTTTTTGACATACGAATTTGAAGAAGATTTTCTTATTGCAAAAAGAAAGAAAAGAAGTCCAAACGAAAAAGATAGATATTGTGCAGTAGGACTATTTACAGAAGATGAGGTCGTTGGAGAATTAGAATATGAAATAGATAAAGATAAATTTTTTGGTAGAAACAATATCTCTGTTCCGGTAATGGTAAAAGACTCTAAACCATTTACAAAATCGCTTGGACTAGCTTCTGATTCTTTAATAGCAATGAAAAGAACAATAAAAATTGAGCCAAATCAAAAAGTAACTTTAGATTTAATTGTAGGGGTAGCCAATAATAAAGAAGACGCTTTAAGCATGACATCGAAATATAAAAACCCAGTCACAATTACAGAAACATTTGGACTATCTTTTGCACGAAATGAAGCAGAATCTATATATCTTTCTTTAAAAGGAAAAGACATAGAACTATATCAAAAAATGTTGTCATATTTAATATTTAACAACCCATTAAAGTATGCAGAAATGGCTAAACTCCCTAAAAATAAATACAAGCAAAGTGAGTTTTGGAAATACGGAATATCGGGTGATTTTCCAATACTACTTTTGGAAATAAAAGATATAAATGATTTATACATGGTAAAAGAGGTTTTAGCAGCCTATGAATATTTTAGAGCAAAAGGAATTAGGATAGATTTAATTATTTTAGACAAAGAAGAAAATATTTACGAACAGTATGTAAAAGAAGGAATAGAAGGCGCAATATTAAATAAACAGATGGCATTTTTAAAAAATAACGGAATCTATATATTAAACTCAAAAACCATGAAAAAAGAAGATAAAAATCTGCTAAGATTTAGAGCAAATCTTATTTTAAATGCACGAAATGGGCATATAGAAGCTCAACTAAAAGAAATGGAAGAAGATTATATTGAACAGCAAGTTAACATAGGAATAGATAGTATAGATAACTATATAGAAGAAGACGAAATAAAAATCGACGAGAATATAGAAAGCCTTAAATACTACAACGAGTATGGCGGGTTTTCTGCTGATGGCTCGGAGTATATTATGAAAATTAACAAAGATAACAATACACCAATTGTATGGAGTCATATTTTAGCTAATGAGAAATTTGGAACAGTTGTAACAGATAATTTAGGTGGATACACATGGAACGACAATTCTAGATTAAACAGAATAACAGCATTTAATAATTCTCCAATTACAGATGTACCATCGGAAATAATATATATTAAAGATAGAGAGACTGGTAAATCTATAAGACTTGGAGCAAAAGATAGTGAATATGTTTTAACTTATGGATTTGGATATGTAAAATACAAATCTGCAAGTTTTGGAGTAGTTCAAGAATTAGACATATTTGTTCCCGAAAAAGATAAAGCAAAAGTTAATTTGTTAACATTAACAAATAAAACAGAAAAGAAAAAAGAGTTAAAATTAGTATATTACGTAAAACCTGTTTTAGGAGAAGACGAAACAAATACTACAGGATATATAAACTTAGAGAAAAACATGAATGTAATATATGCAGAAAATCTGTATTCGTTATCAAATCAAAATAGAGTGGTTTATGTTGGAACAAGTGAAAAAATAAAGTCATATACAGGTAATAAGAAAACGTTTATAGGAAATAAAACTATAGAAAATCCTGAATCAATTAGTAAAGTTAGTTTAGATAACAAAAATGCGTTAGGGCAAAATGCGTGTATAGCAATAGAAATAAATGTAGACCTAGAACCCTATGAAACAAAGGAGATTTCGTTTGTTTTAGGTGAAGAATATAATTTGGTAGAGGCAAAAAACTTTGCATATAAATATTCTAACATATCGAACTGTAAAGAAGAACTAAGCAACATTAAAAAGTATTGGTTTGAGCTCTTGGGTAAAATAAAGGTAAAAACGCCAATAGAATCTGTAAATATTATATTAAATGGATGGGCAGTTTATCAAACAATCGTATCAAGGCTTTGGGGCAAGACTGGGTATTATCAATCTGGTGGTGCAACAGGCTTTAGAGACCAGCTTCAAGACACTCTAGGACTAAAATATATAGATACAAATATAATGAAAAATCAAATTTTAAAACATGCGGCTCATCAGTTTAAAGAAGGAGATGTAGAACATTGGTGGCATACAGAAACTAACATGGGAATAAGAACTAGATTTTCAGATGATTTATTGTGGCTTCCTTATGTTGTAGCGGAATATATAAATTTTACTGGCGATTGGACCATATTAAACGAACAAATCCCATATATAGATGGGGACCCTTTAGCAGATGGAGAGGACGAAAAATATAATGTGCATCTTGCTTCAGAAACAGTGGGAACTATATATGAACACTCAATAAAAGCAATAGAAAAATCTTTGGACTTCGGAGAAAATGGACTCCCTAAAATAGGTTCTGGAGATTGGAGCGATGGGCTAAATACAGTTGGTAATAAAGGAAAAGGCGAAAGTGTATGGCTAGGCTTCTTCCTGTACGATATCTTAGTAAAATTTGAATCAATATGTGAAAATGAAAACGAAAAGGATAGAGGGGAAAAATATTCAAAAATAAAAGATAGTTTAAAAAGAGCACTAAATACGAACGGATGGGACGGAAGATGGTTTAAACGTGCTTTTACAGACGACGGATTTGTATTAGGAAGTATAGAGAATGAAGAATGTAGGATAGATAGCCTTCCACAAAGTTGGTCTGTAATTTCAAACGCGGGAGATAACGATAAGAAATTCATAAGTATGGAAAGCCTAGAAAATCACTTAATAGACAAAGAAAACGGAATAATAAAACTTTTAGACCCACCATTCGATAAAGATAAATTAGAACCTGGATATATAAAAGCATATTTGCCAGGGGTTAGAGAAAATGGCGGACAATATACACATGCTCGGTGTTTGGACAATAATTGCTTTTTCAAAATTGGGCTTTGGTGATAAAGCGGTAGAATACTACCGAATGATAACTCCAGTAGAACATTCTAGAACAAAAGAAGCTGCTAAAAAGTACAAAGTAGAACCATATGTAATAGCAGCAGATATTTATGGAAGCAATAATTTGGCTGGAAGAGGCGGTTGGACATGGTACACAGGCTCTAGCAGTTGGTACTATAAAGCGGGAATAGAGTGCATAATTGGAATGAAAATAGAGAATAATATATTAAAAATAGAGCCGTGCATACCTAAAGAGTGGAAAGAATACAGCATTAGATATAGGTACAAGACAAGCATATACAACATAAAAGTAAAAAACCCAATGTCAAAAGTAAGTGGAGTAGATAAGCTAGTTTTAAATGGAGTAGAACAGCTAGATAAAGATGGGTTAGTAAAAAACGAAATCAAATTATTGGACGATGGAAGCACAAACGAAATAGAGGTAACAATGTAAAAAAATATTATAATTAACAAATTTTCTCTATTACAATATCATGACATTTTCGTTACAAATATTGACTGCAAAATTAATTGTAAATATATTGTAGGTAAAAAGGAGAAACATATGAAAAATAAGAAAACATTAATTTTGATAATCCTACTAATACTAGTTCTAGTTTCCGCATTAATAATTGCTGCATTCTCGTATGCGAGATACTTAAGCATAATAAATGCAGATGGAACAGCAGTAGTAGCAAGATGGAACTTTAATGCAACTAACATAGAAGGAACAACATTAGCAACAGTAGCGTTAACAGATACTACGCTAAATAGTAAGGT
>JAISHG010000135.1 GCA_031262685.1 Lachnospiraceae bacterium
GATGTTTCAGGAGTATATTCTACAGATCCTAGAAGCGTAGAAAATGTTGTTAAACTAGAAACTATAACATATGACGAAATGCTAGAACTTGCTAGTGCTGGAGCAAAGGTATTACACAACAGATGTGTAGAAATAGGAAAAAACTATGATGTTCCAATCTCGGTAAAATCAACTTTTGAAGAAAATTCAATAGGAACATGCGTGGGTACTAAACTCAATATGGAAAAACTAACTATAATAGGAATAGCAGAAGATAAAGAAGTTTCAAAAATAACGATAATAGGTAAGGAAAATAAAATAGGCAGAATTTGCAAAGTGTTTAATTTGCTTGCTGATAGCAACATAAACATTGATATGATGGTTCAATCTGCAGGAGAACACTGGACAAAAGACCTTTCATTCTTACTAAAAACAACCGAATCAAAAAATGCTTTAGATATATTAAATAAAAATTTAGACGAACTAGATATTGGAGAAATAAAAGTATGCGATAAATTATCTAAAATATCTGTTGTAGGTGTCGGACTCGTAAATAATACAAAAGTTGCATCAAAGATATTTGAAGTTTTATACAAGAATAATATAAGCATGAACATGATAAGTGCGTCAGAAATTAAAATAAGCATATTAGTAAATAAAAAAGAAGCAGACAAGGCTATAAAAGCTTTACACAAAGAATTTTTCAACGTATAAGTGTCGTAATGTGTCTAAAAAAACAAGGTGAATTTTGTTTCACCTTGTTTTTCTACGAATTATTGTTAACAAAATATTGTAAACTTGATAAAAATGTGATATAAGTTTTGATATAATGTTACAAAAATATTATAACTATATTACAATTCGGTAACTTGTATTGACATATTAAATTAATAGCATAAAATAAAGATAATTAGAAATTAAAGGAAATCGCTATGAGAATAATTAGTGGCACAGCGCGAGGTACAAAGTTAAAAACTCTAGAGGGGACAACTACTAGACCAACATTAGATAGAGTAAAAGAACCACTTTTTAGCATTCTACAAAATAGTATACAAGATGCTATGATTCTAGATTTGTTTTCTGGAAGCGGGGCGTTGGGTCTTGAGGCACTGAGTAGAGGGGCTAAGTATGCAGTATTATGCGATAATAATTTTGATGCAATTAAAATTATTAAAGAAAATATTGCAAAAACTAAATTCGATGTCACGACAAAAGTGATTGGGTCGGATTTCAAAGACTCTTTGTTGGAACTATCTAAAAGTAACATGCAATTTGATATAATTTTTCTAGATCCGCCTTACAAAACAGAATATGCTTTTGAGGCAACAAGACAAATTTTAGAATACAATTTGCTTTTACCTACAGGGTTAATAGTCCTTGAGACTAATGACATTAAAAGAGAAGAAACACTATTAAATAAGTTAAACATAAATATTATAGATAAAAGGAAATACGGAAAAGTAAATCTTATTTTCGTAAATCGAAAGGGGTAAGCAATGGAAATATTTACACTATTAGAAACTTTAGAGGATCTACTAGAAAGAAGCAGATCTATACCATTTAGTAAAAAAGTTATTGTAGATAAAGAAGAAATTTTAGACCTAATAAAGGAAATAAGATTAAAACTTCCAGATGAATTAAAACAAGCAAAATGGGTTAAAGAAGAACGTACAAGAATATTAGACGAAGCTCAAAAAGAAGCTGATAACATTGTCAAAGAAGCAGAAAATAGAATTATTTCAATGATAGATGAACATGAAATAACAAGAAAAGCATATGAGCAGAAAGCACAAATAATTGAGACTGCTAATGAAATGGCAAGAGAAATAAATAGAGGAACTAAAAACTATGCAGACGATATTTTGCAAACGGTAGAAGCAAGGGTAAAAGAAGTAGAAGAAACATTAGGAAAATTTGTTGCTGAAAGCGATATTTTACTACAGGAAACAATAAAAAGAATAAAAAAAGATAGAAATGAATTAAAATAATTTCAAAAGGTGTTGGGGCGGATTGTTGTATCCGCCCTAAAACATAGATACGGAGGAGAAAAGATGGCTAAAAGAGGCAGAACAAAACAAAGAAAGAAGACTGCAAAAATAGATATAGCAGTAGTTTTATGGATAATAGTAAGTGTTGTATTAGCTGTATTAATATATGCTAAGCCTAGTGCATTCGGACTAGCCCTTAGTAATTTTTTAGGTGGAACTTTTGGATGGATGAAATACTTAATACCATTAGCAACATTTCTAGTTTCTATATATTTGGTATCAAATGATAAAAAATATTTTATTAGAAAAGTGTTACAAGGTATACTTTTTCTTTCATGTATTGCAATAATTTTAACAATAATTGAATTTGACAAAGTATACAGTATTAAAGATGGTGCATATTGGGATTTAGCTACAAAAGCATATGAGTTTGGAGTTCAAAACAAAGCTGCTGGTGCGTATGGTAGCTTGATAACGGCTCCATTTGTAAAACTTGTAGGAGTTATTAGTACTATCATTCTTTCTATAGGTATAGCTGTTATGCAAATAGTATTTATTATTGGATTAAAACCGTCAGAAATGCTTGCTAATTTCATAGAAAAGCGCAAAGAAGACTTGGAACAAAACAAATTGATAAGACAAGAAGAAAAGAAAATGAATCTGAATAATAAAAAAGCAACTAAACAAAGTATTGATATTCCTATAAATATTAACATGGATAAAGACAGGAAAGAGCAAAGAACAAAATACATATACGATATGGACGAAGAATTGATTCCGAAAAAGCCAGTGAATACACCTAAAAACCTTAACAATCCAACCGATGAAGAATTATTTGAAGAGCAAGATGAAATAAAAGAAGACAAAAGTAAACAAGTTTTAGTATTGGAACATGCGTTAACAGTTGAAGATGAGAATTATGAATTTCCGCCAGTAACATTGTTGCAAGCAGGAAAGCATGTTGATTTAAGAGAGAAAAAATCTCGTATTAATGGAACCGCTGCTCAGCTTCAAAAAACATTATATAGTTTTGGAGTAACGGCAAAAGTGGAAAATGTCTCTGTTGGACCCGCAATCACAAGGTATGAATTGAAGCCTGCAGAAGGTGTTAGAGTTAGCAAAATCGCAAATTTGGCAGATGATATAGCATTAAATTTAGCCGCGGAGACCATAAGGATAGAAGCTCCAATTCCAGGAAAACAAGCAGTAGGTATAGAAATCCCAAACAAAGAGAAAGAAACTGTTAATTTGCGAGATATTATAGATACACATAAATTTGAAGACGAGTCTTCTAAACTTTCTTTTGCACTTGGAAAAGATGTAGCAGGAGACGAAATTATTGCAGATATTGCCAAAATGCCACATGTGTTAGTTGCCGGTTCTACAGGATCTGGTAAAAGTGTATGCATAAATACGTTAATAGCAAGTATAATTTATAAAGCAAAACCAAGCGAAGTAAAATTTGTAATGGTAGACCCAAAAGTAGTTGAACTTTCTGTATATAATGGTATACCACATTTGTTAATACCAGTAGTTACAGACCCTAAAAAAGCCGCGGGAGCTTTGGCTTGGGCTGTTCAAGAAATGGTAAATAGATACTCTTTATTTGCTTCTAAAGGTGTTAGAGATATTAAAGGATATAACGAGGCATTAGAAAAAGAAGGAACAGAGGGGAAATTACCGCAGATTGTTATAATTATTGATGAACTTGCAGACTTAATGATGGTAGCAGCAAAAGATGTAGAAGATGCAATTTGTAGATTGGCTCAAATGGCAAGGGCCGCAGGAATGCATTTGGTTATAGCTACACAAAGACCTTCAGTTGACGTTATAACAGGTATAATTAAAGCCAATATTCCTTCTAGAATAGCATTTGCAGTATCATCACAAGTAGATTCTAGAACGATATTAGATTCTGTTGGAGCAGAAAAGCTATTAGGAAAAGGAGATATGTTATTTTATCCAGCAGGAGCATCGAAACCAACTAGAATACAAGGAGCCTTCGTTTCAGATAAAGAAGTAGAAAAGATTGTTGAATTTCTCAAATCTAAAGGTGCACCTACATATAATGATGATATTTTGGAAAAAATAGAAAGGTCAAATAGTACAGATCAAGAATTAGATGCGGATTCCGATGATGATACAGATCCATTGCTTACTGAAGCAATAGATATGGTCGTAGAAACAGGGCAAGCCTCAACATCGTTTATACAACGAAGATTTAAAGTGGGATACGCAAGAGCAGGTAGAATAATCGACCAAATGGAGCAAAGAGGTATAATTTCTGGTTATCAAGGAAGTAAGCCAAGAGAAGTATTATTAAGTAAAGAAAAGTTAGAAGAATTAAAGATGCAAAAACCTCCAGAAGAACCAATTGATGCACAATAGAATTGCAGTTGTAGGGGCGTATCGCATACGCCCTGATCTGATAGAAACACATATTTTCGTCATGTGAATAAATGAAAGGAAACAAATGAAAAAGAAAGAAGAAATATTATTAGAAAAACTAAATATGAAAGATTACAAGGTGGAGTTCGAAGAAATATTAGAACAAAAGAACTTTTCTAATGATGTAAAAAATTTTCTTTTAAGTTTGCTATATAAAATTGAGAATTCGTATGAAGACTATAAATTAGTAAAAGTTATTTCTCTTACAAAGCAACAGTTTATAGAAGAGTACATAAATATTATCAAAGTGGAATGCAACTATATAGAATTAGTAAAACCGATGTCAAAAGATATAGAATTGCTTGAATCTATAAAATGCAAATGCATTGCCCAAAAGGATAAAGGTAAAATAGTTTCAATATATAATTATAAAACTTTTTTATATGCATTATATGTTTTGAATTATAAGTCATGTAATTTTAACAATGAAATATTAGATTTATCAATGAATGAATGGCTTAAAGTTGGGTCTAGTATAGAAAAAGAAGAAGTTATTCGTGATTTTGACGGTTGGTCTTGGCATATGGACTCTCGTGAAATATGTAGTTTGGAATATAATGCGATATATCAGAGTGTAAACTTTCTTCTAGATAGTATTACTGGGGACTTACAAAGCTCTTTAGAAGAAAAATACGGTCAAACGAACTCAAAATATTTGTATTCACTAATTTGCAAAGTAGTACTACTTATATATGTTACAAATAATCCAAAAGAAAAACGAAAAATCA
This sequence comes from Lachnospiraceae bacterium, assembly GCA_031262685.1. Lineage (GTDB taxonomy): Bacteria > Bacillota > Clostridia > TANB77 > CAG-508 > CAKPQL01. The sequence continues at coordinate 5,144 of JAISHG010000135.1, forward strand.
TATCAAAAGAGGAAAAGCTGCGAAGCGAATTAGATAAAATATCTAATAAAACTCAATATCTAGAGCAAATACGAAGTAAGAAAAAAACACTAGAAGATGAAATCAGAAAGATTGACGGAATACTAAATGATGTAGATAAATTAAAAAAATCATAT
>JAISHG010000136.1 GCA_031262685.1 Lachnospiraceae bacterium
TGTCATAATACTAAATGCGTTAGCCAAGCCATCTATTTCGTTTGAGACTTTTGCTCCAGAAAAATCTATTTTGTTTTCCGAATCTCCCATAAATTCTTCTGCACTTTTAATTAGTTTTGTTGTAGGTTTAATTATATTTTTGGTTACAAAATAAGCTACCAAAACTGAAATAAGTACATATATTACTATTCCAATTAAAAATATTATTTTGTTTTGTTCTAATACTTCACCTAATAAAACTGTGTTTTCGTTAAGTCTCTCGGTTGTATAAAGAGTAAATGCTCCAAGCCCAGTTATTACAATTATTCCTACTATCATGAATATAATTATTATCTTTATTTGTATACTTTTAAACACGATTTTTATTCTCCTGTTAAATAATATCCTACTCCTCTTTTTGTTACTAATATTTGTGGGTTAGCTGTATCTTTTTCTATTTTTTCTCTTATTCTTCTTATTGTTACATCAACTGTTCTTATATATCCGTAATACTCGTATCAACAAACTTTTTCTAATAACGTTTCTCTTGTAACTACTTTATTAGGTTGTGTAGATAAAAATTTTAGCACTTCAAATTCTCTTAATGTTAAATCTACTATTTTTCCATCTATTTTAGCTTCAAATTTACTTAAATTTAAAACCAATGAACCTAATTTTATTATTGGCTCTGTTTTTTTATCATCATGCTCTACTTCTTCGTAGTCTTCTGAAGCAACATTCATAGATGCATCAACTTTTCGTAGGTTTGCTTTTATTCTTGCCATTAATTCTCTAACACTAAATGGCTTTGTAATATAGTCGTCCGCACCTAGTTCTAACCCTAGTATTTTGTCTATTTCTTCGTCTTTTGCTGTTAACATTAGTATAGGCACATTAAGTGTATGTCTTATTTTTTTACAAGCTGTTAAGCCATCCATTCTAGGAAGTTGAATATCTAATAGTATTAGATTTGGTTTTTCTTTTACTGCTATTTCTACCGCTGTTAAACCATCATATGCTTCTAGAGTTTTATATCCTTCTTTTTGTAAGTTATAAACTAATATGTCCACAATAGGCTGCTCATCGTCAACTACTAATATGGTTTTAGGTGCAATTACAGATTCTTCCATACTTTTACCTCGTTTCTCTTTTTTTCATAAATACTTTATATCACATTTATTTATTTTGTACAATATTTATATATATCCTCGACTTTTCCCCACTTTTTTCCGCCATTTTTTGGGTCGCTGTGGGCAGCGACCCCTACATTTTGCATTGTAGGGGCACCTGCCTACAGGTGCCCGTATCAGGATTTACATTTTGTTTGGTGCGCTAAAACCTAATAATTCTATGCATATTTCTAATATTTGTTTTACTAAATTTATTAAAGATATATAAGATTTTAATTTTGTTTCTTCTGCCTTTAGTATTTTAGTTTGTCCATAAAACACATTAAATATGTTTGATAACTCATATATGTAGCTACATATTTTATATGGAGCATTTTCTTCGTATGATTGCTCTACTGTCTTATTGAACTCTGATATTAACAGCATAAGTTTTTTTTCTGTATCTGTTTCGGGCTCTAAAATCTCGCACTTTTCAATACTACTATAATTTTCTAGATATTTGTTTAGTATAGATTTTATTCTAACTATTGTGTACAAAATATATGGTCCTGTATTTCCTTCGAATGATGTAAATTTTTCCATATCAAATATATAATCTTTAGCTGTCTGATTTGACAAATCTGCATACTTAAGAGCTGCCAAACCTACTGCTTCTGATATTTCTTTTAGTTCAGTTTCACTCATCTGCCTATTTTCTACAAGTTTATCGTACACTTTTTTAGTTACTTCATCTATTAACGCTGAGAGCTGCATTACACCGCCAGTTCTGGTTTTGAATGGCTTTCCGTCTTTTCCATTTATTGTTCCAAATCCTATGAATTTAAGTTTCGTTTTATCACTTACTAATTTTGCTTTTTTTGCACATCTAAAAACTTGGATAAAGTGCATTTCTTGCCTTTTATCTACTACATATATTACTTCATCTGGATTGTAATCTCTTTGTCTTTGAAGTAATGTTGCTAAATCTGTTGTTTGGTAACAAGATGCTCCTCCTGTTTTTAGTATCATACATGGATTTATCTTTATGTTGTCTGTTTCTTCTGCAACATCAACAACCATTGCTCCATCGCTTTCGTAAATCAAATTATCCGCTTCCATTTTTTTAATCATTTCTGGAATGTATTTTTGAGAATCACTTTCTCCAAGCCATAAGTCAAAATCTACATTTAGTCTAGCATAATTATTTTTTAAGTCCTGTAGTGAAACCTCCATTATTTTCTTCCACAATTCGTGGTAACCTTTATTCCCTTTTTGTAATATTTCTGTTGCTATTCTTGCTTTTTCTTTAAACTCTTCTGCTTTTAATTTTTCTTCTTCCGAAGCATCTTCTTTTACTTTTGTTTTTCCGCTAGCTGTAGGGTATATTTCGGCAAGCTCTTGTATTGAAAATGGTGCTTCTTTTGGATATTCCCCATTATAGTTCTCATTAAAGTATGGAAGATTTGGATTTCTTGATTTTAATTCTTCTATTATTAGTCCCATTTGAAGTCCCCAATCACCCAAATGAATATCTCCGATCACTTTGTCTCCTGCGAATCTGTGTATTCTCTTTATGCTTTCTCCAATTACAGCCGACCTTAAATGTCCTACATGTAGAGGTTTTGCTACGTTAGGTCCACCGTAATCTATAACTATTTCATTGCTCTTATTTGCTTCAAATCCAAATTTATTTTCATTTTGCATTTGATTACAATAGTTACTTAAAAATAGCTTTGATATGTTTATATTTATAAACCCAGGTTTTATAACTTCTACCTTTTCAAACATTGACATATCTACATTCTTTACAATTTCTTCTGCAATAATATATGGGGCTTTTTTTTCTTGCTTTGCAAGTGTCATTGCTCCATTACATTGAAACTCGGAAAGATCTGGTCTATCTGACAAATTTACCTTTGCAAAAGATTTATCGTATCCGCTTTTTTCGAATGCCTCTGCTATTTTTTTCTCTATTAAATCAATTATTTTCTCCAAATCAATTCTCTCCTATATTTTAATTATTTTTTCCCATGGTAAGTTGTTTTTACCAAAGTGTCCATAGTTTGTTGTTTCCTTGTAAATTGGCTTTTGTAAATCCAAATATTCTATGATGCCATTTGGTGTTAAAACGAATTTGTCTTGAACTTTTTTTAGTATTTCTTCTTCTGGAATTTCGTTTGTTCCAAATGTATCTATGTATAAAGATAATGGTTTTACCATTCCTATGGCATATGATATTTGAATTTGGCACTTACTTGCATATCCGCTTGCCACAACACTTTTGGCTATGTGTCTAAGCATGTATGCTGCGCTTCTATCTACTTTACTTGGATCTTTTCCAGAAAATGCTCCACCTCCGTGAAGAGCATATCCTCCATAAGTATCTACAATAATTTTTCTTCCTGTAAGCCCTGTATCTCCTAAAGGTCCACCTATTACGAATCTTCCAGTTGGATTGATATATATTTTTGTATTTGAGTCTATATATTTTTCCTCTATTACTTCGTTTATTACTTTTTCTTTTATATCTCTTCTTAATACTTCTAATGCAATGTTTTCTTTATGTTGAGTAGATACTAATACTGTTTCTATCCTTTTTGGCATTCCATTTTCATACTCTACAGTAATCTGAGTTTTTCCATCTGGCTCCAGATAATCTATTAAACCTAGTTTTCTAACATCTGTTAATCTTCTTGCTAATTTGTGTGCATATTGAAGCGCAAAAGGCATGTATTCTTCTGTTTCATTGCAAGCATAGCCAAACATTATTCCTTGATCTCCTGCACCACCGATATTTACCCCTAAAGCAATATCAGGACTTTGCCTGTTAATATTTATATCTATATCGCAGGTTCTGTAATCTATCCCTGTGGACTCGTTGTTATACCCTATATTTTTTATTACATCTCTTACTATATTTTCTATACTAATTTTTGCGTTTGATGTAATCTGCCCTGCTATTGTGATTTTGTTATTAGAAGCAAATGTTTCTACTGCCACTCTTGAATATTTATCTTGTCTTAAGCATTCATCTAAAATACTATCTGAAATTAAATCACACAATTTATCTGGATGCCCCTCTGTTACACTTTCTGATGTAAAAAAGTAATTCTTCATACTATTTATCATTCCCATCTATTATTTCGTTTTTTATCTTTTCTGTTATATCATAAATTCAGATTTATTTCTACACAAATGAAAAAAAGGTAGACAAATTCTACCTTTTTTCTATTTACATATTACATTGCTTCCTGACTATTATCTTCTCCAGCTTCTGTCGATTCGTCTTTTTGTGCAATTTCCATACTTGCTATTGATACTTCGTATGCTACTCTAGCTTCTACTGTTCCATCTTCAAATTTCTTTTCGTATGTTCTAGATTGAACTCTTCCTATTATTTTTACTTCTGTTCCAACATCTAGGCTCTTGCAGAATCTTGCATTTCTCCCCCATGCAATACAAGGTATGTAATCACTTTTATTGTATGCTCTATTTACTGCTAACAATATATCTGAAATTTCTCTACCAAATGGAGTTTGTCTGTATATTGGCTTTTTGCAAATATATCCTGTAAGTACAACTTCATTTGATGTAGTGTTTTCTTCGCTTTCTTTATAATCTATAATATCTTTTGCAAATACTGTAAGTACAAGCTTATTTTTTTCATTTTGATAACTATTATAAGATCTAAACTGACCTTCAACTACTATTTTCTTACCAATTTTCAAGTCCACATCTTCTAATAATCTTTCTGATACAGTTATTGGTATAATATCTTCGTTTCCGCTTAACCTTGGTATTTCTAAGTCAAATATGTAAAAACTTTCTCCATATATTTCGTGACTAAACTTTCTTTCGCTCTTAATCTCACCTACTAAAACTAGGTAATTATTATCAGCATAATTTGTAACCACTTTTGTTTCCTCCCTTTTCTTATCTATTGTATCTTATTCATATTGACTATACTTTAGAATTTAAAACTTCAAACTATCACAATTATACTATAATTTTTTGGCTTTGTCTACATAAAATGTATTATTTTTCTATATTTAGTTTAATTTTCACATTTATTGACGGGCTTTTTAGCTATTATTTATTGTTTCCATAAATAATATTTATTGTTTCTGCCCCCATAAGTACATACGCATTTTTGCTTTTATCCAATTTTGAAATTTTTATTTCTTGTGGTTCAACTACATTATTGTTTACATCTTTGATGTTCCTTTGCACACATATTAAAGCATCATTATTTTCTATGCTAGAGGCTGTAATTGTTGATTTCTGGTTAAACCCATATGTTATAATTGGAGCTTTTATATTTGTAATAATGTCCTCATCAATACTAATATCTGCATTTATAACTAACTTTTTAGCATTCTCAACAATCTTTTTTGTTAGTCCTTTATCCCTAGACACCTTTTTATCTAGTAAAACTGTATCAAATTTAATATTTCTAACATTTTCTATATTAGAATGATTTATCATAATAATATTATTTTTTGGTTTACATGTTATTAGACTTTCAAACTCCGGTTCACTTTTTTTATTGGTTAATATTCCTATAAAAGACATATAAAAACCTCCAAAATCTAGTATAACCCCAGTTACTTATTTTTATGCTGCACACCATTACTATCTATATTAAAATTTTCTTCGTATATAAGTTCTGAAACTGGTACTACTTTGAAACCTTTTTGCTCTATATTTGTTAAAATCATGTCTAAGCTAAGTGCTGTATTTTGAGTTCCATTGTGCATTAAAATAATACTACCATTAGTTAATTTTGCATTTATTCTTTCCCACATTTGCTCTCCTGTAAGCGATTGATAATCTAGTGTATCTATAGACCACTGAATAGCAATATGTTCCATATCTTTTGCGGCTTTTACTACGGTATCATTATACTCCCCATATGGACCTCTATATAAACTCGTTCCTTCTCCTGTAATCTCTGTTACCTTATATTCACATTTCTTAATTTGTTCTACATTTTCATCATAATTTAGATTTGTTACATGCGGATGTGTATCACTATGATTTGCTATTTCATGACCTGCATCATATATCTTTTTTAATGCTTCTGGATACTTTGCTGCCCAATCTCCAACAACAAAGAAAGTTATTTTTGTATTATGATTATTTAATGTTTCTAAAATCAAATCAATATCATCTGCGTTCCATGCACAATTTATAGATAAAGATACTTCCTTTTCGTCTGTATCTACAGAGTAAACTGGCAATTCTTTTACTGGATTTGAAGCCGTTTGTACACTTTCTCCTGGTTCTTCATAAAATGTGGATGCCACAAAAAACAGCACTACTACGGTGCTAAGTGCAATCATGTATGAAACTATTTTTTCTTTATTAAATACTAAAAACATAAAAAATCCTCCTAAAACAAGCTTGTTTTATTTATATGCTTGTTTTAGAAGGTTTATGCAGAACGTAAATCGATAATATAGCAAATCGTTAAATTTTGGTCGCTGTGGGCAGCGACCCCTACATGCTATTTTGCTAATGCGTATTTTCCTTTTTCGTTTTCTGTTACCAAACCTCTTTTCTTAAAAATGTCTCCTATTCTTCCTATACTCCCTAATACTTGTTCAGGATCTATATCAATTTGCTCTGCTATTAATTTTATTAATCCATCTCTACTACTAGCACCATTTTTTGTGCATTCATATAGTATTTGTAGCACTTTATCATCCACTTCGTCTCCAGACATAGCCCTACCTACTATCTTATCCATAGTGACTTCAGTATCTTCATTTTTTTCTTGTAATAGTATATCTTCCGGATTATATGTATTATCTGGGATAACTATTTCCACTTCTTTCTCTTCATCCTTGTATGTAAATTCTACGTGTGAAACATTTTTCTTTGCTTTTGCATTCTCTGCAATTTTTATCCTCGCTATATGTCCATAGGCAGATCCTTGCATCATAGAAATTATTGGAAAATCACTTCCATCGTAATCAAAGTTTCGTTCTATACCCCCTGAATTTTCTACAACATATTCCCATGCTTCTGTAATATATTGCCCATTATTGTTTTCTTTAAATTGTGCAGATATCATTTTTGAAACATTTTTACACATTTCTGCCAATTCATCTTTATGCTTCTTAATAAAACAACTGCTTAATCTCGTTCTAGGTCCAATGTATATTCCATTTGGATTAGATTCTATTGCCTTTTTATATCTTTCAATTACTATTTTACTATATCCCTGCTCCATAAAATCGGATATAAAAAATTCAATATCTACGTCATTCTCCTTACAAAAACTATCAATTTCTGAAGAAGTCCAGTTGCTTTTTTCTTTTACTTTTTCCTTAAACTTAGCTATTAATTCCTTTCGTTCATTTCTTCTATTCAAAGTTATTGTAACTTGTTTACTTGCGCCTGTTACTAATTGCGCCCAAGAAGTATGATGGACAGAAAATACGTCTATTGCAAGGTTTCTAGGATCCCAATATCCGTATTTTACACCTATTTCCTTTGCTAATTTTTTTATTTCTTGTAAAGATAGTTTAAATCCCGTATCATATCCCAGTTCACGTAGTTCAAAGATAAGCCCCGTTTTTAAATCTGCTTTACCTATCTTTTTTTGCGTTACTTTTTCTGTTGCTCCACCTGAGTTTACTTTAATTTTCTTCTTATGAACTATTGGTCCCTTTTTTAAGGTGATGCCTGCTTTTTTACACCATACTCTTATTGTACTTTCACATACACCAGTTTTTTCATGTATTTCTCTTACTGTTTTTTCTGCTTTAGCTAGTTCTATTACTCCTTGCCTTAAGATATCCTTTGATTCCATTGTTACTAAAACTGTATTCGTATTTTCAGTCCACCTTTTAACAGTATCATGTCCCACCCCCGCTTCTATTGAAATTTTTGTGTGCATTTTTCCTTCTTGGGCTAATTTTAGTACTTCTTCTTTTTTCTTCTCATTTTCTTCTTCAGTTCTCCCATCATTACCTATTCCGCTTTGCCAGATTAACATTCTCTTGTTTACACCATCTTTTTATTGCGCTTATACTTATTCCGGTTTCCATTAAAATATCTTCAGCGGTTTTTCCTTCTTTAGCTAATTTTATAACTCCTTCTCTATCTTCTACTTCTCTTTCTTTAAATTCTTTCGTACCAACTACATAGGTTATTCCGTGCGTTTTTACACCATCTTTTTATTGAACTTTCACTTACATTCTTAGAAACTTCAACTTCTTTTACTGTTTTTCCTTCTTCTATAAGTTTTAATACTTCTTCTTTTACACTCTCATCAATAACTCTAGGTCTCTTTATTTCACCTTTTACTAGTGGAACACCTGCGTTTTCACACCATCTTTTTATTGTTTTATCAGATATAGTTGTCTCTCTCGAAATTTCGGCTGCTATTTTTCCCTCTTTTGCCAATGCCAGTACTTTTTCTATATCATCTTCGTTCTTTCTCCATTTGCCTGTTCCTTTTGTCATCTTTATTCCGTGCTTTTTTACACCACTCGCGCAATGTAACTATAGACACATTTTTCTCTCTTGAAATCTCTATTGCTGTTTTTCCTTCTCTGGCTAATTCTAATACCTCTGCTTTTTTCTTTTCATTTTCTTCAAAAGTTTTTCCCCTACTACCTATACCGTTTTACTAACGGCATTCTCGCCTCTTCACACCATCTTAGTATTGTAGTTGCAGAATATTTTGTCTCTATTGCAATCTCTGTTGCTGTCTTTCCAGCCCATGCTAAAAATATAACTTTATATCTTTCTTTAGGAACACTATTTAGATAACACCATGTAAATATAATCCTCTCATTCGTACCTATTATTCCTGCAACTTCTGTAACTGATTTCCCCGCTTTTACCAGTTCTACCGCTCTTTGTTTTTCCTCTACACTATATATTCTTTTCATATTTACTAAAGACAAACCTGCAGCTTCACACCAATCTCTTATTGTACTTAATGGTATTTTTGTCTCTCTTGCAATCTCTGTTCCTGTCTTTCCAGCCCATGCTAAAGATATAACGTTATATCTTTCTTTGGGAACATATGTTCTTTTCATATAATTTACCCCAAATTCACAATAATGTATTTATCGAATATTAAATCTATAACGCCATTTTTAAAAACCTTATTTTGGTTTTTTGAAAAATATATTTTACCTAGTGAGTTTACTTCAACACCTGATATTTCTTTATCGCTAAGTATCTCTATCATTTGGTTATTTTGTTTATAAATATTAGAATAATGAAATATACTATTTTCAATATTTGCTTTTTTAGTTTCGTCTTCTATTTTCTTTATTGATATTCTTATATCCATCTTATCCCTCCACCTTATAGTAATGTATTATCCCTAAGATTGTTGCCATTCTATCATGATTTACATAAAAATTCAATGGATATGAAACAAAAAAGCAGGTATGTTCACACCTGTTTTTTTGTTGTATTATTTGTTCTAATTTCTATTTTACAATTTTGTAGTAATTTCCTTTGCCTATTTGTAAAACTGTTCCATTTTCTATATTTGTTATGCTTCTATAATCAGATACTTTCTCATCGTTTATTTTTACTCCGCCCTGTTCAAATAGTCTTTTTATATCTGCTTTTGATTGATATTTCCCTATAGAAAGTATTACATCTATTATATTTTGACCATCTTCGTATTTTATTTCTGGCATGTCTTCTGGTGCCTTTTGCTCTGTAAATGCTGTTACAAAATGCTCTTTGGCATTTTTTGCTTCTGCTTCATTATGATATAGCCTTGTTATTTCTTCTGCTAATTCCATTTTTACATTTCGTGGGTTTTCGCCATCTAGTAGTCTTTTCTTTATTTTTTCTACTTCGTCTGGATGTATATCTGTACAAAGATTATAGTATTTTATTATTAAACTATCTGGTATTTTCATTACTTTTGCATACATCGTATTTGCATCTTCAAAAACACCTATATAATTCCCTAAACTTTTACTCATTTTTTCTATACCATCTAGACCTTCTAATAGCGGCATAAACAATGTTATTTGTGGGTCTTCTCCGTAGTCTCTTTGTATATTTCTTCCCATTAATATATTGAATGTTTGATCTGTTCCACCTATTTCTAAATCTGCATTTAATTCTACAGAATCATACGCTTGCATTAATGGATAGAAAAACTCATGAACAGCTATTGCTTGATTTTTCTCGAATCTGTTTTTAAAATCATCTCTTTCTAGAATTCTTGCAACTGTACATTTTGAACACAAATCTATTACTTCTCTAAAGTTCATTTTATTAAGCCACTCGCTATTATATCTAACAGTAGTTTTATTTTTATCTAATATTTTAAATATTTGCTCTTGATAAGTTTTTGCATTTTCTTCTACTTGCTCTCTTGTAAGTGGTTTTCTAGTTTTAGATTTTCCTGTCGGGTCTCCAATCATTCCAGTAAAATCGCCTATTATAATTATAACTTCATGTCCTAGATCTTGAAGTTGTTTTATTTTTCTTAAAACAACAGCGTGTCCTAAATGGATGTCTGGTGCAGATGGGTCTAATCCTAATTTTACTTTTAGGGTTCTTCCTTCTTTTTCTACTTTCTTTAATTTTTCTTCTATTTCTTTTACCTCTGTGTGATCGGCCACACCTTTTAACATTATTTTAATCGTTTCTTTAATATCCATTTTCGGTCTCCTTTTTATTTGATTTTATTATTCAAAATAGAGTAAAATTATCCACGTAGCGTGCCTCGATACGGGCTGTCGGGGACGCCAGCCCCTACATTCATATATTGTAGGGGCCTTGGCGTCCTCGGCGACCCACATTGTCTGATTCTCTACAACCTACATTTTTTGCATTTTATCATAAAAGCCTAACCTTGTGCAATAATTTCGCATAATTCATTGTAACTAATCCCTTTTGCTAAGGCTTCTTGTGGCAAAAGGCTCATATTAGTCATTCCCGGAAGTGTATTCGCCTCTAGGCATACAAATTCATTTGTAGATTCATCTAGTATAAAATCTATACGTGAATAATTTCCTAGTTTTAAAGCCTTATGTACTTTTATCGCTAAATCTTCGATTAGTTTTAATTCTTCTTTTGTTATTTTTGCAGGACATTCTTCTACAGTTTTTCCTGCCTGATACTTATTTTGATAATCATAAAAGCCCTCTTTTGGTATTATTTCTATTGGTGGTAATGCTTTACCATTTAGCACTCCAATTGAAAATTCTCTTCCTTTTATATATTTTTCTATTATTATTTTATTTTCATATTTTTTGCATAAATTTATTCCGGCTTCTAGCTCTTCTTTTGTTTTTACAATTGATACTCCCACGCTAGAACCGTTGCTACATGGCTTTATTACGCATGGTAGTTTTATTTTTTCTTTTATAGAAACATCCTCGTTAGATAAATTTATTGTTATCCAATCTGCTGTTGGTATGTTTTCCGATTTTAATACTATCTTTGTTAAGTTTTTATCCATCGCAAGTAATGAACCTACATATCCGCTTCCTGTATATTTTATTCCTAATGTATCGAACATTGCTTGAAGGCTTCCGTTTTCTCCAATTCCACCGTGCAAAGCAATAAATACAATGTCTGCGAATTTACAAATTTCTAAAACATTTTTTCCTATTAAGCTATTCCCATTTTGTACTTCTTTTTTTAATTTTTCTAAGTCTGGTTCTTCTTTTGGCATTTCATATGTATATTTTTCTGAATTTGTAAATAGTTTTTGATAGTTTTTGCCTTCTACTTCCATTCCTTTGTACGCATCTAGTAACAGCACGTTATGACCGTTTTCTATTAGTGCGTTTGATACTAGTGTGCCTGATTTTAATGATACGTTTCTTTCTTCGCTTAAGCCACCTGCTAATACGACAATATTCATATGTTTCATCTTCTTTCTATAAATTTTGTATATGGGGGCGTATGCAATACGCCCCTACGGATAAATTTTAATCACGTCTCATTGTAGGGGCGTATTGCATACGCCCCATAATTTTATATTTTCCCTACAAATCGTCGGCGTCTTGAACTGGTTTTTCGTCTCGAACGGATTCGTCTTCTCCTACGCTACTCATCCCCGTATAGCTTCCTAATACATCAGATGGGATTTTCTTATTTTGTTTATTATATTCATTTACTATGGTTTTTGTTTTTTTATCTTTATTCAAAAAAATCATCTCCTATGCAATTAAGATATGATTTTTTTGATTTATTATACGGTTTGCTATAAATAAACAATATATAATACACCCGCCACTTTTAGCTTTAGTCGGATGAAAACTTTTCTCCTCGTTGCTCGAAAAGTATTATCCGACACGCTACGTGGCTACATTAGTATATTATCACTGTTGCTAATAAATACAATTCTATTTCAATTTTAACGATAATAATTTGCTAATTCCTTTTTCCTCCATTGTGACTCCATATACTGTGTCTGCTGCTTCCATTGTTCCTTTTCTATGCGTTATTATTAAGAATTGTGTTTGCTTAGAAAATTTCTTTAAATATTCTGCAAATCTGTAGACATTAACGTCGTCTAATGCTGCTTCTATTTCGTCTAGAATACAGAATGGTGCTGGGTTTATTTTAAGTATTGCAAATAGCAATGCAATTGCAGTAAATGCTCTTTCTCCACCAGATAAAAGCATCATATTCTGAAGTTTTTTTCCTGGAGGTTGGACTTGTATGTCTATTCCAGATTCTAAAACGTTATCTTTGTCCGATAAGCTAAGTTCGGCTTTTCCTCCGCCAAAAAGTTCCCTAAAAACTTCATCAAAATTTGCATTTATAATTTTAAATTGTTTTTCGAACTGTTCTTTCATTACAGAAACCATATCTTGTATAACTTTATTTAATTTTGCAATGGTCTCTTCTAAGTCTTTTCTTTGAACACTCATTAAATCGTATCTATCTTTAGTTTGCTTGTATTCCTCTATTGCATCGATATTTATACTTCCTAAATCCTTAATTTCATTTCTTATTGAATTTACTTTTTTGGTTACTGCGGCAACATTTTCTGGTTTTTCGTACTCGCCAGCATTATTTGGTGTAAGCTCATATTCTTCCCACATTTTGTTTACAATTTGCTCTAATTCAAGTTCTATTTTAGATTTTTTTATTTCCACCTTTGCTACTTGTTCTTTTACATCTTCAATCATTTTAAGCTGCTCTTTTATGTCTATTTCTGTTTTATCTAAATCCGCATTTTTACTTATTCTTAGATTCTTATATTCATCTATATCTGTTCCGCTTGAAGAAACCTGAGATTTTAATTCTGTTATTTTTAAATTTACTTCTGCAATTTTATCTTCTAATAATTTGTTATCTTCCAAAATTCTTTGTCTGTCCGACAATTTATTGTTTATGCTTTGATTGTTTAATAGCATATCTTGCTCTATTCTTTGTACCATTTCATCTATAGAAACTTCACTTTCATCAAAAGACGATACAGACACTTTTAAATTTGTTATATCAAAGTTCAAGTCGTCTATGTATTTTTGATTATCTGAGTTAATGCTTACATAAGTATTAATTTGCTCGTTTAGTTCCTCATTTTGTTTATCTATTTCTTCTATTTTCTTTTTTGCTTCTTCTTTTGACGTTGAATTTTTAGTTTTTGCATCCGCTAAGCTTTCCTTTTCTTCTTTTAAATGCTCAAGTTTTGCTTCTAGTTTTAGTATGTTTTGTTCTATGTACATAACTTTTTGTTTTTCTGTAGCATACACTATTTGCACTTCTTGCAATTCTTTTTCTAAACCTTCTATTTCCTCAATTATTATAGCGTTATTCTTAATATATTGTTCTTTTTCTTCTGATATTTTTGTAAGTTCATTTTTTAACTTCTTTATTTCTTTTTCTAAATCTTCTATTTCTCCTGCTCTACCTAATATATTTACTGTTTTAGTAGCAATAGAACCACCAGATATTGCACCACTTGAACTCACAACATCTCCTTTTAAAGTTACAATTCTAAATCCATATTTGTTTTGTTTAGCAAGTTCTATTCCCGTATCTATAGTATCTACAACTACAGTTCTTCCAAGAAGGTTTTGGAAAATACCATCATATTTTTTATCGTATTTTATTAAGTCTGTTCCAACCCCTATAACTCCTGTAAGTTTTCCTTTTGTAATATTCTCTAACTTTCTACCTGTTACAGAAGATATTGGCAAAAAGGTTGCTCTTCCCAAACTGTTTTGTCTTAAATACTCTACTAGTTTTTTTGCATCGCTATCTGTATCTGTTACTATATTTTGAAGTGCTCCACCCAAAGCTATTTCTATTGCAATTTGATACTCTTTAGGCACAGATACTAAACTTGCAAGGACGCCATGTAAACCTTTGTTTAAGTTTGCATTTTTTTCTGCATCTAATAAAAGAGATTTTACAGTTTTACTATATCCCTCTTTTTCCTTTTCGGTTTCTATCAAAAACTTAAGCCTAGAATCTTTCATTCTAACCTTTGATGCAATATCGTTATATTTTTCTTCGAACTCGCCAAGCTTTTGGCTAGTTTCTACTTTTATTTCGCTTTTATCTTTTAAACTATTAGAAATATTGTTCTTTTTATTTTCTATTTCATAAAAAGATTTATCTGTTTCTTCCTTAGAAAGCCTTGTCTCATCTAGCTCAGATATTGTTTTTGCAATTTCTTCTTTTAAGTGTTTTTCCTGTTTTTCTGTGTTTTCAAAATTTATATCATGTGTATTAATTTCGGCTAATATTTCGTAACGTAAATCAATATTATCTTGTACAACTTTTTTCTTTTCCTCAATTTCTGTTTCTTTATTAGATAACTTTGCAGTTATACTAGCAAGTTCTTCTTCTTTTTCTGCTAATTCTTTTTCAAATTTCTCCTTGTTTGAATATAAATTTGTTTTTCTATCTAATTTTTGTTTCTTTTCGTCCTCTAACTCTAATAATCT
>JAISHG010000031.1 GCA_031262685.1 Lachnospiraceae bacterium
ATTCCTTTTTGTAAATCATTGTGTAGTTTTTGTGAATATACAAAGTTTTTAAATAATGATTCAGAACAACAACAAAAGTATATTACACTATTAAAGAAACAAATTGAGAATTTTACAAATACTCATAAAATAGAGGAATTATATGGATTAGATATAGGTGGTGGAACGCCTACTTCCCTTTCTGATGAATGTCTAGAAGAATTAATGGATTTTATTAGTAATTTAGAAAAAAGATATATTAAAATTCATGATTATGAAAAAAGTATAGAAATTAATTTTAATACGATTAGTGATAGAAAATTAGAGGCTATAAAAAATGCAGGATTTAAAAGAGTTTCCGCTGGGCTACAAATAATGAATAAACAGATATTATCAGAAAACAATAGAGATTACGCTAGTATTAAGTATATCCTTAATATGGTTGATAAAATAAGAGAAAGAAACATAAAGAAAATTAATCTTGATTTAATGTATGGTTTAAAAAATCAGACCAATGATAATATATTGAATACAATTGCGGCTATAAAGTTAATAAATCCAGAACAAGTTACTTTATACGAAATGAGATATAACATTGTAGGTGGAAAAACAGAAAATATTACAAGAGAGTTAGTGTATTCGCAATATTCTCAGCTTTATAGTAGTTTAATAGATTTGGGTTATAAAGGTAGATTTGGAAGTAATACATTCTCTAAATTTGATGATTTAGGATTATCTTCATATCTAAAATATAGAATGGTGGACTGTATTCCATATAAAGGATTTGGTATATCTGCTCAATCTATGTCTTTAAGCGGTATATCTTATAATATAGGTAAGAATAAAAAGGATTTTAATTCTATTATAGAAAACAATAATATTTTTGAAGAAGATGTTTATAAATTACCAAAAGAAGAAATATTGTCTAAATATATAGCAGTAAGCCTATATGGTGGATGTTTCAAAATAGATGTTATGAATAAGATATTAAATTGTAATGCATTAGAGTATTTTAAAAATGAATTTGATTTTCTATTAGGCAATGATTATATTTACATTGAAGATAATATATGCTATTTAACTCAAAATGGATTTAAGTATTATGGAGCGATAGTATCATTATTTTATTCACAAAGTCATAAAAAGTATTTATTGGAGAATTAGTATGGAGTTAAGAAGTGTAGAATTATTCGAAAAACAGTTTTTGGCTAAAGGGTATTACTGTAATGAAAAAGCAAATGATGCAAGTGTAAATGAACATATTAGATTAAACTTGTATATATCAATTAATGATATATGTAATGCAAAGTGTGATTTCTGTAATGTTCATAGAACGGATTCTAATAAGGCTAAATTTAACTTATTAAAATTAGAGAAAGTATTAAAAGAATTAAAAAACAAAGATAGATTAAATAGAATAGCAATTACTGGGGGAGAAACGTTTCTTAACATTAATCTTCTGAACAGTTTAATTGACTGTATAGCTAATACTATTGAAAATCCTTTTATAACAATTAATACAAATGGAAGCATGTTACATAAAATAAAAGATATAAAAAATATTGATAAAATTTCGGGAATACATATAAGTAGACATCATTATGAAGATTTTAAAAATGATGAAATATTTGGAATTAAAACGGCTACACTTAGTGATATAGAAAAAATCAACAATGAATATTCTAATAGTTTAATAAGATTGAATTGCAATCTTATTAAAGGCTATATTGATAACTATGATGAAGTAAAACGATATTTAGACATGGCAATAAAAAGCAGTGTTTTTAGAGTTGGTTTTGTAGGTCTAATGGAACTAAATAATTTTTGTAAAGATAATTATATAAACTTTAAAGACTTTAATTTTGATAAATATATGCTGAAAACAGAAACACTGTATGACACAAATATTTGTGAATGTGAAAATTATTTATATTGTTCAGAGCAAATGGGTAGAATTATAGAAGTCTATTTTAGACAAGTAAAGTCTTTGAATTGTAAATATTGTAGACAATTATCATATACATGCGACAATAAGCTTCTAACAGGATTTAATAATAACAGTATTTTATGAGAAATACTGTAGTCAACACTATTTATAAACAAACTTGGTTCTAAACAATTGACAAAAATAATATAGTAGTTTAAAATGGAAAAAACTACAAACCAAAGGAGAGAGTTGCATGGAAGACAAAGAAGTATTATTAACACAAGAAGGATATGATAATTTAGAAAAAGAGGTAGAATTCTTAAAAACAGAGAAACGTGCTGAAATTTCAGAAAGAATAAAAGTAGCATTAGGATTTGGAGACTTATCTGAAAATTCAGAATATGATGAAGCTAAAAATTCGCAAGCAGCAAATGAAACAAGAATAGCGGAATTAGAGAATAAATTAAGATATGCTAGAATAATAGATGAATCAGAAATAGATACAAAAAAAGTTCAAGTTGGTAACAAAGTAAAAGTGCTAGATATGGAATACAAAGAAGAACTAGAATACACTATAGTTGGTTCAACAGAAGTAGATTTAGCTCAAGGCAAAATATCTAACGAATCGCCAATAGGAAGTGCTCTAATGGGTGCGACAAAAAACCAAATTGTAGAAGCGAAAGTTCCAGCAGGAGTAGCAAAATACAAAATTATATCAATAAATAAGTAAGTTTTAAAAAACTCTATTTATGCTACTTTTTTAAGGTGCAAGATAGAGTTTTTAAAGTAATAAATAAGGAGAAAAGAACATGGAAGAAAAAATCAGAACACTTTTAGAACAAGCAAAAGCAGAATTAAAAA
>JAISHG010000058.1 GCA_031262685.1 Lachnospiraceae bacterium
GTCTCTAATCGCCACATTTTTAAATTTTCATTATATTTTTCGGGATAAGACATTGTAATAAGATGCCCTACGCACCATGTTATTATCCAATTCTGAGACTCTAAAAAACCATCTTTTCTATTCGTATTTATTTTAAGTGCTTTTGCAAATTCTATTGCTACACTTGGTTTTTCTGTGATTAATAACTGCTTCGGCATTAGTACTCTTCCTTTATTATATATTACTCATTTATATCATCTAAAACTTCCTGGGTATGATTTTTACACGCCTTTACCCACAAAATTCTTTTGTCCTTACACTCTTGAATTCTATAAGTTACATCATCTGTTTCTATTTCTATGTTTTCACCGTCTTCAACAATTCTCCCTAATTTTTCTATTAAGTATCCAGATAGTGTGTCGTAATCTCCTTCTGGAAATTCAACTTCAAGTAATTTTTTTACGTCACTTATTGAAAGCTGACCTGATAATAAAAATGTATTATCATCTATTTTTTCGTAATCTTTTTCTATTTCATCGTACTCATCAAATATATTTCCTACAATTTCTTCTATCATATCTTCCATTGTAACTATACCAGATGTACCACCATATTCGTCTAACACAACTGCTAATTGCATTTTATTCTTTTGTAACTCTTTAAACAACTCATTTATAAGCTTTCCTTCTGACACAAAATAAGCATCACGCATTAAATCTTTTGTTTTTGCATCTTTATTTGAAACAACATATTTTAATATATCTTTTATGTATAGTATACCTTTTATTTCATCTACCGTTTCATTATAAACTGGTATTCTGCTATATTTATACTCATCTAATTCTGCAATAATGTCAGATATATTTGTTGATATATCTACACCATATATATCTTTTCTATGCGTCATTATTTCTGATACAGTTTTATCGTTGAACTCAAAAACATTATTTATAAACTCTTTTTCTTGTTCATGTATTGAACCATTTTCTTCCCCAACATCTACCATTAGTCTTATCTCTTCTTCTGTAACTGTTTCCTCTTCATGTTCACTTACTCCAAATATTTTTGATATTATATTTGTAGATAGAGTTAAAAGCTTTACAAATGGAGCAGAAACAATTGAAAGAATTTTTATTACCTTAACTGCCGCAAATGCTATTTTTTGATAATATTTCATTGCTAATCTTTTAGGTACTAATTCTCCAAATACTAATGTAAAATATGAAAGAATTAGCGTAATTAATACAATTGCTATTGTTCTCCATGCTACAAGTCCAATTGTAGGATATAAATTATTTAACGCTGGAGCTAATTTATCTGCAAAAGCATCAGAAGCAAACGCACTTGATAAAAATCCAGCTATTGTTATACCAATTTGTATAGTAGCTAAAAATTTGCTTGGATTTCTAAGCATTTTATGTATGCTTTTTGCTTTTTTATTTCCTTCTTTTGCTAACTTTTCTATTTTATTATCGTTTACTGTTATAAATGCCATCTCTGTTGCTGCAAAGAATGCATTCAGTAGTATCAATACTATTAATACTAAAATTTGCGACATTATATTTCTACTCCCTTTTTATTTTAACTTATATACTATTTATATTTGTTTTGTCAATTATAGTACATTTTTATTCAGTTGTTAATATAATAGTAATAAATAATTTTCCAAATTTTGATTGTTTTTTTTTATATTGTTTGGTAGTATAATTAAATTAGTATTATAATTTTTACATGTAGAGAGGGGCAGTTACATAATGAAAATTGAGAAATTGACTGAAAACAAGATAAGAATCACTTTAAACAAAGAAGACTTAGATAAAAAGAATATTGATTTTCATTCTTTCATGTCTAATTCTGTAGAAGCACAAGATATTTTTATAGATATGTTAAAAGAGGCAGAAAAAACAATTGGTTTCTATACAGAAGATTATAAACTTTTGCTAGAAGCTCTCGCTACAGCAGATGGAAACTTTATTTTAACTGTAACTAGGATTCTTCCAGAAGGGTTAGTACATAAACAAAAAAAACTAACTATAAAACGCAGAACTTCTGAAATAAATTCAAATTTAGCAATATACAAATTCGAATATTTCGATGATTTTTCGGATTTTTGTACATATATAAGTCAAAACTCTTTTTATGAATTAGAAACCAATTTAAAGAAAAGTTCTTTATATCTATATAAAAACGAGTATTATTTAGTTTTAAACAATATTTCAGCAAAAACACATTTATTAAAATCTTTCTGCTCAGTAATTTCTGAATTTGCTATGTTTGTAAATAATACCGATTTATTCGAGCGCAAACTATTTGAATATGGCAAAATCATTATAAAAAGCAATGCAATAAAAACTTGCAGTAAATATTTCTCATAAACTTAATTTAACAAGTTCAGCTTTGCTCTCTACAAAACTCTTGCTTTATGTGTTCAACCTGTTTTTTTGATAGTCTTTCATTTACTACTGCCAAATTAAGCAATGCTTCCACATTGCTCCATTTCATGCATTTACAGCAACCTTTAGCTGTTAATTCTATATATTCTACTATTTCTTTAAAAATATAATATGGCACATTAAAGTCTTCATTTATCTCCTGCATATAAATACTCCCTTTACTAGTTTGGCAAATCGAACTAGTTTTATTTTACCATACTTATATTTTCAATTCAACAAATTAGTTCTGCAAAATGAAAAACATTTCAATGATTTCAATCCGCCAAACTATAAATATATTCCCCTCTTATATAATTTATCTAAATTCAAATTATATAAATGGAGTGGTATGTATGACGTTATCTGATGCAATAAGAAAAAGAATCAAATTTTGTCTGAAGGAAAAAAACATGAATACATGGAATTTATGTAAAAGGTCCGGTGTGCCAGTTTCCACTATATCAACTTTTATGAGTGGTAAAACAGAATTGATAAAACTAGATACTTTACTACATATATGTGAAGGTTTTGAGATTACTCTTAAAGAATTCTTTTCTGATCCTATGTTTGATACGGCAGAACAAGATTAAATATTTTATTAATATACAACAAAAAAGCAGTGCAATCTCCATTGATTACACTGCTTTTTTAATATATCTATTTTGCGTATTCTACCGCTCTAGTTTCACGTATAACGTTTACTTTTATTTGTCCTGGATATTCCATTTCGTCTTCTACACGCTTAGCAACATCTCTTGCCATAATCACCATTTGCTCTTCAGATATTTTCTCTGGTTTTACTACAAGTCTAACTTCTCTTCCTGCTTGTATCGCAAATGATTTTTCTACTCCCTCAAATGAATCTGCTATTTCTTCTAGTTTCTCTAATCTTTTAATATATGCATCTAAAGTTTCTCTTCTTGCTCCTGGTCTTGATGCAGATATCGCGTCAGCAGCTTGAATTAATACTGCTTCTAAAGATTTGGGATCCACATCATTATGATGTGCTTGAACAGCATTTATTATTATATCGTTTTCTTTGTATTTTTTAAGTATATCCACACCTATTTCTACGTGTGTTCCTTCCATATCGTGATCTAATGCTTTACCTATGTCGTGTAATAGTCCTGCACGTCTTGCAACCTTTGAGTCTAATCCTAGTTCTTCTGCCATTATTCTTGCCAAATTAGAAACTTCTATAGAATGGTTTAATACATTTTGTCCATAACTAGTTCTATATTTTAGTTTTCCAATTAACTTAACTACATCTGGATGAAGACCATTTACGCCTGTTTCTAATACTGCTCTTTCTCCTTCAGATTTTATAATAGCTTCAACTTCTTCTTTTGCCTTTTCAACCATTTCTTCTATTTTTGCAGGATGAATTCTTCCATCGTCGATAAGTTTTTCTAATGCTATTTTTGCAACTTCTCTTCTTAATGGGTCAAATCCAGAAAGTATTACTGCTTCAGGAGTATCATCTATTATTAAATCTATTCCTGTAAGAGTTTCTAAAGATTTTATATTTCTACCTTCTCTTCCGATAATTCTTCCTTTCATATCGTC
>JAISHG010000063.1 GCA_031262685.1 Lachnospiraceae bacterium
CAAAGAAGATTTGATTTAATTCCTAATTTAGTAGATACAGTAAAAGGTTACATGAAACACGAAAACGATGTATTAACTAAAATATCTGAACTTAGGTCTTCTTGGGCAAATGCAAATAGTGTAGCCGAAAAATCAAAATTAGACACAGAGTTATCTAGTACATTAAAAACAATTTTAGCTGTATCTGAAAACTATCCAGATTTAAAGGCTAATCAAACTTTTGCCACATTACAAGAAGAATTAAGAGCAACAGAAAACAAAATTGCTGCATCTAGACAATTTTATAATGACAGTGCAACAATATATAATACAAAAATTCAGTTATTCCCTACAAACATAATTGCTGGAATGTTTAAGTTTACCCAAAGTGATTTATTTGAAACAGAATCTGAAGAAGCACGTAAAAATGTAAAAGTAGATTTTAATTCATAGTATCAAAAGGAGAAAATTACATGTTTCAAGATATTAGTAAAAACAGAATTAAAACATCTATAATTATTAGTGCATTCATTTTTATGATTACACTAATAATTTATTATATTTGCACAGCTTTCAATTTGGGAGCATTTTCTATTGTCTTCGCATTAGTTTTTTCTATTATTTCTACAACTATCTCTTATTATAATTGTGATAAAATTGTTTTAAAAATGAATAATGCTAGGCCTGCAACTCATGGCGAAGACCAAAAACTAGTAAACATTTTTGATACATTGATGATATCTTCTGGTTTAGAATATAGACCAAAACTCTATGTTGTAGAAGATGGACAACCTAATGCTTTTGCTACTGGCAGAAACCCAAAACATTCTGTTATATGTGTTACTACAGGACTTTTACAAAAACTAGATTATTACGAATTAGAGGGTGTTATTGCCCACGAAATGGCACATGTGAGAAACTACGATATTCTTCTTTCTGCAATTGTTACTGTAATGCTTGGTTTAGTTGTAATGTTATCCGATATTTTTACTCGTGCTATTTTCTTTTCAAATAGACGCCGTGATGATGATAGTAAAGCCGGTGGTTTTTTAATGATTGTAGGAATAATTCTACTAATTCTAGCACCAGTTTTTCGGAAAACTAATGCAACTTGCTATATCTAGAAGACAAGAATTTATTGCAGATGCCAAGGCAATAGAGTTTACTCGTAATCCTAGCGGTTTAGCAAATGCTTTAGCAAAATTAGATAGTGATGATGATGATTTAGAAGTAGCTAATTCTTCAACGGCACATATGTATATAGTTTGCCCTATAAAATCGAAGGAAAGGCTTAAAAATCTATTTTCTACACACCCACCAATAAAAGACAGAATAGAAGCAATAATGAATATTAAATAAAACAAGGAGTTAAATTTATGAATTGGGATAAAAATATTTTAGATATTATAAAATGGAATGGTGAAATTAGTAACCTAAACCAAAAACAAAAAATAGCAGAAAAACTTTGCAAAAGAGCAAAGAATAATGATGTTATTGGATTTGGATCCGGCTCTACTTCTTACGTTGCGATGTTAGCAATTGTTGCAAGAGTTAAAGAAGAAAATCTACATATAACTGCAATACCTACATCTCATGAAATTGCTATGTTTTGCACAAATCTTAATATTCCGGTAGCTTCGCTAAATGAAGTAAAACCAGATTGGTATTTTGATGGAGCAGATGAAGTTAATAGCAAGGGTTGGCTTGTAAAAGGTAGAGGCGGCGCAATGTTTAGAGAAAAACTAATAATGTCTTCAACTAATGAAAGATATATTTTAGTAGATGATAGCAAATTTGTTGAAAACATTTGCGATAAGTTTCCGATACCTGTTGAATGTACACCAGATAGTCTTTGCTATGTAAAAAGCGCCCTATTAAAACTAGGAGCAGAATCTGTAACTTTAAGACTTGCCAAAGGAAAAGATGGTCCTATAATTACAGAAAACGGAAATTTAATTTTAGATACTATTTTTAGAAATGTAGACGAAAACTTAGAAAAAGAAATTAGTAATATTGTTGGTGTTTTAGAAAGTGGTCTTTTTATAGGATACAATGTTATAATAGAGAAATAAAAGAAAAGTGGCGAAGCCACTTTTCTTTTTTAGTATTTATTCATCTTCGTCAAAGTTTTCTTCTTCATCTTTTAATTCTTCTTTATACTTCACTTTATACACCGTGTTGTCTGGTGTTTTTACTATTTTTTCGTGAATTTTTTTATCATTGTTTTCTAATTTTATCTCTTCTACGCTGTCTTTTTTATCCATTGCCTTTTTCATCATTGTATTCATTTTCTCTAACAGGTCTGGAACATAATCTAATAATTTATCTACTGCTGATGTATGTGAAACAGATATAAGTCTTACGTTTTCGTTTTGTACAACTAAAAATGCAACCGGGTTAATACTAACTCCTGCGCCACTTCCTCCACCAAAAGGTAATCTGTATTGTATTTCTTCTTCAGATTCAGCTTTTTTGTATTCGTCTATTGTTTCTCCTTTAAATTCGCTACCACCTGCAGCAAACCCAACTCCCACTTTAGATATAGGTATTATTGTTATTCCGTTTGCCGCTTCTACTGGTTCTCCAACAATTGTATTTACATCTATCATATCTCTTATGCTATCCATGGCTGTAATCATTAAGCCTTCAATTGGATGTTCTTTCATAATTCATCTCTCCTTATAAAAATTATACATTGTTAATATGTACCATTTTTATAAGATCTATTCATTGCAATGCAATTTTTATATATCATCTGACGAAATAACTTCTATATGGTTTTCTTTTAATAACCTTGTAGTTATTCCATCTCCTTTAATTAGTGTTCCAGTAAATTCTCCGTTAAAAATTGCTCCACATCCGCAAGATGGACTTTTAGATTTAAGTATTGCTTTTTTGCAATTATATTTTTTACAAATATTTAAAACTTCTTCTGCTCCCTTTTGAAATTCTGCTGTTACATCTACATTATTCTTCGTAATTAATCTACCATTTTTTATTTCTGCTGGACATCTGGGCGTAATAAGTCCTCCTAATTGCTCTGGGCATACAGGAATTGCTTGTCCTTTATTTACCATTTCTACAATTTTTGAATTCCCTTTATTACCACCTTCATAATTGCAATTTATTCCTGCCAAACATGCACTTACAATTATCATAATAACCTCCCAAAGGGCGTATGCAATACGCCCCTACAAATCATAATAACCTCCTGTTTCAATTTTAATTGTTATGAAAAAGGTTTTTTTAATAATACTATTTTGATTCTTCTTTTCGTACATATTCCATTGCTTCCCCACTAATCTGTTCTACTGTCATATCTTTAAATATATTGTCTCTTCTCCATTCTGTATAATTGAATGGTTCTCTAATAATAAGTGCAATAAATCTTTCTGCTTCTACTAATCCTAATTTATTTATTAATGCCTCCATACCTGTATTTAATAATGTTGTGGTTCCCATATTATTGTCTCCTTTCTAATTCTTTTATTAATCCAATTGGATCAAGTATCTTTATTTGCTTACTATTATACTTTAAAATTCTATCATCTGTTGTCACAAAATATTCACACTTTGCTTCAATAGCACATGATATATGTAATGCATCATATGGTTTTATGCCTGTTTTTTCTATTTCTTTAGCATTTCTTAATACATTTTCATTTTCATATACCGTTTCAACTGCATTTTTAGAGAAAGTCTTAATAGCTATTTTTTTTGCTATATTTGTATTTTTGCTATTTTCTAATATCAATATATATGACCACACCATATCTATTTTATTTTGTACTATTAATGACTGTATATATAATTTTGCTTCCGTTTCTAGTGTTATTCTTATTTGTGTTTGGTCATCATACGGTCTATTATAACAACAATTGTCTAAATATATTTTCAACATACTAATACTCCTTTGAATTTTTGTTATACATGTATAATTATACCAGTAATTATATTCTTAAACAAGTCTTCAAGAATTCTTCTAATTTGTTTTACATAGAAATTCCTTGCGTTATATTTTTATTAAATGTTTTCTCCGGCACCTGGAAATAGATGCACCAATCATAACAATCTCCTACAATTCTATAAATTCATAATTAACGTTATATGTATCTAGTATTTTACTTATGTTATTTGGGTCAAATAGCACTGTTGCAGTATTGTCGTTAGGATGAAAGCCGACTTTGTTGCAAGACAAAAGGCTCTTATCTACTACAAACTTCACATCTGTAAATTCTGCTTCAATTATATTTAATAAAGATACAGAACCGAGGCTTTATTTTTAGTTTTTCAAATAAAACCTCTTCGTTTCCGAAACTGAGTCTTGTCTCATGTAATTTTTCTTCTAATTCTTTTAAATTTGCTCTTTTATTTAGTGACAAAGAAACCAAGTAATATTTACTTTTGTTTTTATTACGTATAAATAAATTTTTGCAAACTTCCCCATTAAATTTTAGTCCGTATTTTTCGTTATCTTCGCACGTAAACAGTGCTGGATGGTCTATTGCTTCAAACTCAATGTTTAATTTATTTAAAACCTCATATACCTTTTGCTTCACTACCTGTTTTCCCCTTCCTCTAGAAAATTCATGACCAAATCTATGATAATCTAATATCAGATTGTAATAGTTTGTATTATATCGTTTCCCGGTCTTTGGCAGTTGTTCGGAAATTACGAACAACTGAATTCTCAATTTTTTCCCTTTTCTCATATACCAAATATAAATTTATCTATTGCTTTTGCTACTCCATCATCATTATTGCTTGCTGTTATAAAATCTGCTTTTTCTTTTAAGTATTCTTCTGCGTTTGACATTGCAATTTTTAGTCCTGCACATTCAAACATTGATATATCGTTTCCTCCATCGCCTACAACAATTATCTCTTCTTGTTTAATTCCTAATTTCTCTGCTAGCATAATTATTGCATTTTTCTTTGTGCAACCTTTCTTCACTATGTCTACATATTTTGATTCAAATGTATTATCGTTTGATTTATGTATATAGCTACACATTAGTGATGATTCGATATTTTCTAAAGCGTTTACTTCCTTTATTATTTTTGCTATTTTTTCTTCTTCTCCACCTATTAGACACAAAAATTTATCAATGTTAGGATTTTCTTCTATTATTCCTTTTATACTTTTTACTTCTAATTTATTTTGATTTTTACCTATTCCTAGTTTCTCAAAACTCATGCCATTAAGAGTTTCGGTTATTGCTTTTTCTTCTGTTGATACCATCATGTAATTTGCACTTTCTTTTAAAAATATATCTCTAATTTTAAGCACTTCTTCATTTGAAAATGTTACTTTGTTTATATATTCATTTGTTTTTATATTTTTTATTATTGCACCATTAGAAGCAATTATATAATCTGCAAATTGATTTCCGTATGTACTACTTACCCTGGTTGCATATGACAAGGGTCTACCTGTTGCTATTACCGATATTACTCCTTTTTCCTTATATGCTCTTTCAATTGCTTTTACGTTTTCTTCCGATACTTCTTTATAGTCGTTTAACAATGTACCATCTAAATCTAAAATTATCATTTTATACATATATTTATTGCTCCTTCAAACATTCATGGCACCTGCTCACATATGCCCCTACAGAACCATCCTTATCTAATCAATTTTTTTAGCTCATCCCAATTATTTATCCTTGTTATTCCTTCTGTTTTTATTAAACTATTCAATTTACTAGTAATTAAATATGGCATTATATTATTTTCTTTTAATTTAATACATGTTTCATAACTATCGTCTATGAATACGTCTATTTCTTTTTCTAAACAGACTTCTAGTTTATCTTCCATTTTTAAAATAATTTCATCGTATTCAATTTCACTTTTTAACAATAGGTCCTTCGTAATTTCATCTACATTACATGTTTCTGACCAATTTAATCTAGCACTTATAAAATAAATTTTATGTCCTTTCGATTTCCAATAGTTTATTGTTTCTTTTGCTCCTGGCAACAGTTCACATTCTGCAAGAACCTGCACATAATACTTTTTAAAAAAATCAATCTTTTCTTCTTTCGTCCAATCATATAGTTTTTGCAGATAATGAGTATTCCTAATTAGCCCCATATTTCCATGAATTTTGTTCTTTTTTAACACTTCATTATTGTATATCTCAGCATATTTAATCATATATTTAGATGTATATACTAGAGTATCGTCTATATCTATTCCAATTTTCATTTTTATAATTCCTTTACAAATTGTTTTATAACCTTATCTTCTATTTTAAAGTTTTCGTGTAGCACAACAGCATAGATTAAGTAATATTCCCAAATTACAACTTCTTCTTTTGTTCTCGTTTTAATTAAAGAATAATCTTTTAAGAATTTCTTTAGTCCTAAAATTTCTTTTCTTAATTTCATTCCCTTATTTGTTAATACATATTTATTACTATATTTTGCAGATACAATAATGTATCGTATTATTGATATAACACTAACAATAGCTAAGAAAAGAAGTGCTGAAAGAGTTGTTTCTACTATGTTCATAAGTAAATCTAATGATACTAATCCAACATTGATTCTTTTTGCTTCTATATAATAATTATTATTACCTGATTCAAAAAACACTTTATCCTTTATATCTTGCAGATTATATTTGAATCGCATTAAACTTTTTTCTATTTCTGGAGTAATTTCGATTTGCGTCATTTCTCGCATTTCCCAAGAACTGCTACTAGTCGAAGGCGTTGGCGTTACAGCCTCTTCAGGCGTAGCCTTTTCTTTTTTTGAATACTCTTCTTCAACTAATTTTGTTATTTCTTTTACTCGTTCTTCTTTGTATTTGTCATATACATCTTTTGTTACTTTTAAATATCTTTTTTTATAATAATCATCAACACCAACTGTATCAAAATTATCATTTGTAAAAATATATGAATCTTCTTTTAAGTATGAATCTAATTTTGTGAAGGCAATCGTCATGGTTATAATAATTGCAAAAATAGCGATACGTGGCAATGTACTTACAAAAATTTTATATGTTTTTTTTAGTTTACTTGTATATTTTGATAATAGTTTTAACTTTAATGCTTCTCTTTCTACTTCTTCTATGTAGGTTTCGGAAGAAAACGTATTTGTTTTAATTGTATTTATTACATTTTGTTCTATTTTAGACAAATTGTTTATATTCAATTTAGTACAAACCAGTTTTTTGTTTTTTTCTTCTATGTAACCTTCTAGCTTTAATTTTAATAAAATTGCTGTTATAGACTTACCAACATTTATATTATTTTCTAAAAGAAATGAAACTATAGCTGGCGATGTATTTTCTAATGTTCCTCTATAATAATTTGATGTCTTTTTTGACTTTATATATCTTCTGCTAAAATATGCTTCCGTAATTTCTTTATACAACCTATATAATGTTATCCAAACAATTGGCGATAGCATTAGCCACATTACTGCTCCAAACAATCTATCTCCTGAGGTTTTTACACTATCGCTATCTTGCCTTAGCTGCTCTATACTTACTGTTTCTGGCTGAATACTGTATATGTAGATGGTTTGCGTAATAACATATACAATAAATATTATTGCTATTGTAATATTGAACCATCTTCGTTTTTTATTTAAAATAAGTTTTCCATATTTTAAAGTGTCGTGACTATTATAAATAATATATCCTAATAAAAATATAATGTTTGCAATAACAAATACTGCTGTCATACTACTATTCCTCCTATATTATTTTTTATATTACTTATTGTACTTCAACTATTTTGTAAGGTCAAGCTTCGTGAGTATGGTTCGCACTGCTTACCTCTAAATTTTTCAGGTCATTTTCTTCGCAGAGTATTTATGTAGGCTAATTAATAACGAATTTCTTAGTTTATGTATATTTACTATTACGTTACATAATGCTATAATACTAGCATAGTATTTTACTACTGTATTAGGAAGATTATAGAATGACTGAATCTAAACAAGAAAAAGACCCCATTAGGAGTCTTTTTCTTGTTTGCACAAAAACTTGTGCAAATTCTGAGGATTTAGGAAACCTTGCATTCTATTCTCATGTCATCAACAATTCTCGCGATTAACGCAGAATTTTTGGGTATGTCCCAAACGAACATCATTTCCGCCTCTGGATTTTTCGTATCCCATGATCTCCAATTAGCATGTCTAATTGCTCTCTCAACAGCCGTAGAAGGAGTATTAAACTTTTTACCTACTTCCACATAAAGACGTTTTGTAATTTCCTCTAAAATGCTCACATCATATACAGCGATAAAAACTGCAAAGCGGATATATTCGAACCCCCTTATATTTGCAGGAATTCTTAGCCGGTGTAGACAATCTGTTATTTTAACTGTCAATTGCTGGCATTGCAAAAACATTTCATCATTTATAGAATCCATATCTGCAAGGTATAAAGCAGTGATACTCCCGTATCTTACCAATATGTCATCCGCAATCCTACAAATGACGTTTGAATTTGTGAGTTTTTTGGATGCGTCCAGCTGGGGAAATAATTTTGACAATTCATCAAAATTACCTTTTTTAATAACGAGTTCAATAGCCAGCTTCATCGCGTGTTCAACATTTGAAGATGTAGTACTAAAATGCGTTGCTATTTGCTGATAGAGGCCTTCCGTTATATCGTTCAGAAGATCCCTATTCCTTACAGATAGTAAGATTGCATGAAAGATATAACTATACCCTTTAGTACCTGTATAAAAACCCAAGAGATCAAGCAGTTTTGCTATCTCTGCCTGCAGCGTCTGTTCGTCCGGGAGATTTCCCGTAACCATATAGTTAGTATTCCGTGTTTCCATAACTTAATCCTCACATTTCTTATATTAGCCAAATAGTGGCATATTTTTATTATATTATTCATTACACATTATGTCAAGTTTTGCTCTGCAAAAACAAAAGGCTCCTAATTGGAGTCTTTTGTTTTTTTGCACTAAATCTTGTGCAAATTTGTGAGGATTTAGCTAAGCCCGTACTTTAACCTTAAGTTATCGATGAGCCGAGCAAGGAATTCCGAATTCGTAGGCGTTTTCCCTGTTTTGATTGAAGACGGAAAAAGCTCTGCGAATAATGTTCTTTCCTCAGGAACAACACATTCGATTGCAGTCCTAATGGCACGTTCTACTCGCTTCCACGTAGTATTATGGTGAGTTGCTACTACCAGATATAGATTTTTTGTAATTTTGATTAAGAGCTGCGGGGTTTTTGCCGCTTCACAAACTGCGTAACGAATGTACTTAAACCCTTTGATATTTGCAGGTATCCCAAAAGTGTGCATAATCCCTGTTATTTCTTTGTAGATTTCCCACTCGTCGAGATCGTTTTTCGACCCTACATTCAGTGTCTTTATCTCAGTATCCTTGATCCGTTCACTCATAATTAAAACCTCACTCTTCTATGAATAGTCAAAAAATGACTTCAATAATATTATATTACTTTAACCTTATTATGTCAATTTTTTATGTGCCCTCTCTGCCACATATGATTCATTTATGATAATGCCATACTAAAAAAGAAAAGAATCACTTAATTAAATGATTCTTTTCTTTTCGTTATTGTTGGAGATATTTACGTTTCGTGGCTTGCCCTCCGCGGATGTGCCGCTGCTTTTTGTTAATGTCAAGTTGCTTTCTTACCTTTTTATATAAAGGTCCATTAAAAATTTTAAGTCGACTTGTGATACAGGTATGCACAGTGCTTTTGGGAACACCATATATTAAAGCAACTCGCCGAACAGTACTTTTGCCATCAACAAAAGAATTCGCCATCTCGGTAATTTTTTCATTACTAATTGTTGGTTTCCACATAAATGTATCCTCCAAATATATTGTTATATCATGATAACCATGAATAATACAATTATACAATCTTTCTTAAATATGTCAACCAAATATTTTTTTCTATTTACGACAAAATCCCAGTAAATATACTGGGATTTTGTCTGTAACTATCCTATTCTAGGATAGTCGCCGGGTTATTCGGTTAACGTTCGAAGGTTAAGCTTATTGAGTAAGTTTTGTCTTTGCGCCGTGTTTCCCTTCTTGCGGTAAGAGACCAGCCATCTTCTTTATAAAGATCGATCGCTGCTGAGGCTTCGAAAAGAGCTTCGTTTTGGTAAACGCTTCCTACTTTTACGGTAACTTTTTTCATCTTTATAACCCTTTCTTTTATCTCGCTTTTGCGAGTATTACGAATTTAGTTTACCATATTTATGTAATCTTGTCAATATGCATTATGTAAAACGCCGCTAATTTATGTAAATTTTAATTGCTAACCTTATTGCTATTTCACGTATTCTGTGATATAAACCTATTTATGTAGACATAGTCTATATTTATAAAATTTATTTAAAGGAGGTACAATTGTTTTTTACGCACACGACAATAATAAAAAAGGGAGTGTTATATTTGCTTACAGCGGCTCAAAATGACCGGGTTACTAATAATATACGGTTAGTACACTACTTAGTTAACAAGTTAGGTATACACGACGGCACCAGGGATTACGACGATTGCATATCACTTGGTAATTATGGTCTTCTGAAAGCAGCAATTTCATTTGATGAGACAAAAGGTATAAAATTTGCAACTTTTGCAGCACGGTGCATTCATAACGAAATATTCATGGATTGGCGAAAAAAGAGATTTGCAGAACCACTTTTCTTTGATGACCCTTTAAACACAGACGTCGATGGCAATACACTACTTCTTTCTGACATTATTGCTGACATAAAAGAATCAAACATTGAAGAACAAACAGAAACTTCAGACTTTCTTGCAGACGTTCTAAACTATGTATTAAACCATCTTTCGATAAGAGACCGACTAGTCTTTTTGTTTTCGATTGCTGGTTTGCTCCAAACCGAAATATCAGAAAAAATTGGTATTTCTCAGTCTTATATTTCAAGATTAGAGAAAAAAATAAGCGACAAAATATCAAGAATTTCTATCGATGCAGACAATTTGAACTTTTCGCACGACAAAGGTAAAGATTTTACGGTATGTGCAAACGGTACCGGTTTTACTGTTTCTTTTTGCACAAACGGATTTGGAGACTTTGGTAGAATATTTTCTAAAGTTTTACTTAAGCTTTCTAAAATTGATACCTTACAAGCATTCAACCTTCTTAGCACCCAAAACTGTTTGACGCTTTCTCTTCCGATTGATAATGACTCTTTCATTATTTTGGCTGAGATCCTATTGGAGTTTTACCGCATTTCTGGTGATGAAAACTTCAATAGTGAAAATGAAGACACTATATTAAGCGACACGTCATAGGAAAGCACTGTTTGGTTTTGCTTATATTAACCTAAATTATTATGGAGGTTTTAAAAATGTCTGAACAATCTATAGGCTCAACACTTATCCTTTCGACAACTGAAATCAGCAACTTTAACAAGGGTCTTTCAAAAGGGTTACTTGTACTTTCTGAAGCAGGATACACAGCACCTTTTAAAACACAAGTTACAGAAGAAAGTGCAACTCTTCGGATAGCTCTTGACAAAACTTCACTAACACTTGTTGCAGAAATTCTTCTTGTGGTTTTAACTTATACACTAAATCATTTAATCTCCGACAAGAGAAAAGAAGAATCCCCTGAAGAACCTGTTCAGCAGACGAACACTACTCCGCAGAATACTGAAGCAGATACCAAGACTTCTGCTGACGTAAAATCAGAAACGAATCCTACTGAGCAGCATGAAGAAGAGGCTATTGAACCTGAGGTATTAACTACTTCTGTTACTACAGAGCCTTCTGAATCCAAGCCAGTATCAACTCTGAGAAGTAAAGCTATTCGTAATATAATAAATTACATAATTACACTCAACTATTTTACTCCATCGGATTTAGATACTCACTTTCCTGATACTTCAGATTATCAGATAAATCATGCAATTACTGTTGCATTAGATTTAAATCTTGTTAGTCGCCAAAATCATGGTGCATACAAAGTTATATCAACTCAAATGCCTGAACTAAGCGGTCCTGCGAAGATAGCAGAATATATCGCTTCTAAAGAAGGAACCTTCTGGGTTAAAGACATTCGCAAGCAATTCCCGCAACTTTCTGATACTACTATTACCAATACACTGCATACATTAAAAAAGAAGGGTTCTATTTGTCCAACTGGACTTACAGGAGAATACCGCGTAAACAAACAATCAACCTAACCTACAACCGCCGGTCTATACAATTGTATAGACTGGCGGTTGCTTTTTGTTCTAAATATGTAAAGTTATTATTGTTATTTATAATTTTCTATGATATACTCCAATTTATGTAGACAACGTCTATATTTTATAATCCTATCTAGGAGGTGTAATTAACTTTTTTACGTAACTTCATAATTTAACGAAAGGAGTATGGTTTCCATGTTAATATCTTTAAGCAAAGATCAACAAGAAATGGTTCTTCAGAACCGAAATTTAGTCTTCTTTGTTCTCAACAGATTAGGAAATATAGCTCCTGGAGAATATGAAGATTTAGTATCCGTTGGATATTTTGCTCTTGTGAAGGCTGTAGAAACTTTTGACGAATCAAAGAGTATGAAATTTTCAACTTATGCAATAAAGTGTATAAAAAACGAATTGCTTCAAGCGCTAGAAAAAAGCAATAAAAAAACTGCTTTATCCCTTGATGGTCCTATATCTACCCATGGTGATGATAATTCAGATTTGACTATAGGTGATATGATTTCAGATGACTTTGATATACAGGACCATTTAGAACATGCTGATACAATTGCTCGGGTAATAAGTTATATCTTAAACTGTATTCCACGCAGATCAGCTGTAATAGTACTTCTTTCAATGACAGATATGTCATTGAAAAAATCGCATCAGTATTAGACATTTCACGCTCTTACGTCAGCAAATTACGAAAACAAGGATATATGGATATATCTGAAAATTATTTGATTGAACATGAGGAGGTATTTAAGGTGAGCATTAAAGAACACCGTTTTCAAATTGTTTTTTCTACCCCTGACGTTGAAACTTTCAAACATTTCTGGGTAGATTTACTAAAAAGCATAACGGATATAGAAGATTTACTAACTTTCAAAATAAATTGTTTAGAAAATCAAGTAACTCTATATCTTCCAGCAGACAGCGATTCCTTTATACTTTTAGCAAGCATACTTGAAAGAGTCAACCTTTTTAACCTGAATTATAATGGTTTCTCTAGGGAAACCATCCGAACAGATTATACTGTTCCGGCAAATGATTCATCTTCACCCACCCCCATTGAAACCAATGTGGATATAAGTGAAGAAACAAGTGCTGACTTACCTACTCTTCCTTTTACGGATGTATCCACTACTGAAGCAGTTGTAGATACAGAAGTTCCTTCTATTTTTGTAGCAGATAGAGAAGAAATTCCTCTACCTACTACTAGAGAGAAAAAAAGTACAGATTCACGAAAAAAACATAAATCTATAACAACAGTTGCTGTACAAGAGGAAGCATCTGCTCCCCCATCATCAAGCCAAAAAATTATTTATGATTCAAAGGCAATACGGGAGCACATTCTATCGCTTAATACGTTCAATATATATCAACTAAAAACTGACCTGCCCTCTGCTCAATGGGACCAAATCCATTCTGCAGTAGCAATACTAAGGGCAAACAAATCAATATTTTCTACTGATACTCTTGGAGGTTACCGCGTTAATAAAAGTTAGTCACTAAAAACATAAACACTTCGTACAATTGTACAAAGTGTTTATGTTTTTTTAATTATATTTCATATGTTGATTCCATTAGTTTTTTATATTTTATAAAGAATATATCTTTATCTTTTGTAGAAAGTGAATTTTCAAATTCTTTTAATAATACATTTATATTATTCATAGATACTTGTTTATCCTTTATATATCCGGTATTATTCAATACGTTTTGAAATGTAGTATTTGCTTCTTTTACAAATTTTAAAGTATCTGCCCAGTTTTCCTTATCTAATACTGCATATGCCTTTAATACATTGTACTTGGTCTCAGTTAAATCTTTTAGTCCCTTGTTTGTATCAACTATGTCTAAATACTGCGGTAAATACCCATATAAATTCACTAAATCTTCTAAAGACTTTTCTTTATCTTCATTTTTTATACTTATTATCGCCTTGTTCAAATCATTACTAAATCCTAATATTTGAGTATTTGTTATTCCTATTTTATATAAATCTACTATTATTACATTCCATACTGAACTTAATAATTCTATATCACTTTTTACCTTTTCCCAATCAATTTCATCTCTACTAGACACTAATATATTATTGTGTTCTAATCTAAGTGATGTAGTAGTTCCTTTATTAGAGCTAGAACTCTCCGAACTAGCTTCCGCCCCACTACTACCACTACTACTTCCTGATTCACCAGAAGAAGAAATTCCAGATTCACTTTCTTTTTTTATTTCTACACTCTTCACTGTATAATTATCAAAATTTATATTATTTAATTTATTCATCATGTATATTATTTGGTCATCTAAATACTGAATTTGACTCAAAGTTTTTTCTATGTCCTTATTCTCATCTGTTTTAGAACAACCACACAGACTTATAGTCAGACACAAACAGATAATAGCTATAGATATATATTTTAAAAAACTTTTAATCATTTTTCCATCATCCTTTATACTTACTATTTCAAATTTTAGTATTTCCGAAAAATTACCTTTTATTCGATTGAATAATTAAGAATTTGCTACAAATAATAAGTCAAAAGGAGTTTTATTGTGAATACATCTGTAAATCTGTATAGTTCAAAAAAAGGAGAGATTAAAAAATTTTTAGGTGATTTTTATAATGAATCTACCTTTGATAATAATATTTTGAAATGGGAAAAAGATTTTTCTAACCCCATTGAAATGGCTGATATGATTGGTGTTTTTATTGATAATAACGATAGATTTTCTATTAATATGTGGATAAGCCTTGATGATGGGTTTTTCATTAATATCAATGATAATAATGTAAATAAGATTATAAAATATTTATATGAAAGATATCCATATTAAAAAATGACACATGTACATGTGTCATTTTTTTAATTAGTCGTCTAATTCATCTTCGATAATTTGTTTTTTTTCTTCATTTTCTGGCTTTATATCTGCATTTTCTAAATTCTCACGTACTCGTTCTTTAAAAGATTCATTAGTCTGATTTTCTCCACAAGTAGGGCAATATGAATAGCTTATATCAATATTAGCGTAACATCTTTTACACTGCTTTTGGTTCTTTGATTTTAATATTTCCTGTTTTAACTCTTTTATTTCATTAGACAATTTATCTATTTTTTCACATTCATAATTCAAGTCTTCCCTAATACTTATGTCTTGTTCTCGTATATGTTTTTCGTAGACTTTTCGTCCAATATCTTCATATATTTCACGTATTCTAGATTTATTATCGTATATACTTATTTTTTTCTTAGTTATTTTCGCAATTCTACCTGTCTTTTCTACCGTGCCTTTATATGTCTCGTTTGCCGTTTTTCCTATTTTATCTAAAAAATCCATAATAATTTCCTCCTATATTTAAAAATATTATTACCTAAATAATATTTTTAATACAAGTAAACTATTATGGATTTTGAATTATTCTGATTTTAATTTTCTAGTCATTAAACCTACTACTGCTTCTTTGGGTGATAAGTCATTATATAAAAGATTATATACCGCTTCTACTATTGGCATTTCTACACTGTTTAATTTTGCAAGTTTATATATTGTTTCTATATTGTCTATGCTTTCTATTGTCATTCCTACTAATGCTTTAGTTTCTTCTAAATTTTTGCCTGTACCAATCAAATATCCAGCTTTTCTATTTCTACTATGTTCACTATAGCAAGTTACAAGTAAATCTCCAAGACCTGTTAAACCATATAAAGTTTCTTTCTTTCCACCTATTTTCGTTGCCAATCTTGTAATTTCTACCAAACCTCTAGTTACCAGTGCTGCAATCGAGTTATCTCCTAAGTCCATTCCATTTGCAATACCTGCGCAAAATGCAATAATGTTTTTTGTTGCACCACCGAAGTTCAACGCCTTTAACATCATCAGATGTATATATTCTTACAGTTTCGCTAAAAAACTGTTGTTGTATTTTATTTTTTAATTCTTCATTTTCGGACGCAATTACCATTGCAGTTGGAATATCTTTAGATACTTCTTCTGCATGGCTAGGTCCAGATAATATACCAACTTTATTGTTTGGTAATTCTTCTTGTACAACTTCTCCCAATGTTTTTTGAGTTCCTTGTTCAAAACCTTTAGAACATATTATTATATATTGATTTGTAACATATTCTTTAAATTTACTTATAGTTTCTCTTACAAATTTTGATGGTGTTACTATTAGTATGTATTCCGATTCTTCTATTACTTCTTTAAAATCTAGACTACAATATACATTGTCTGGGACAACTGCTTCTGGTAAAAACTTGCACTTTTTTTCTATGTTAATTATATCAGCTTCTTCTTTTGAAAAAGACCATATTTTAATATCATGATTTTGTTTTGCAAGATAAATTGCTAATGCAACTCCCCAGCTACCGCTTCCGATTATTGCTATTTTACTCACTTTACTTGCCTCCTAATTTATTTTCACTACCATCCATAATCCTTTTTATATTAGTTCTATGATTATATATTACTATTAATGCAATAAGAATTCCAAATATAATGTAATTTCCTTCTACGGTGTAACCCGTGTGTATAATTAAAGTTAATACTGGGAATAGTAGTGCCGCCATTATTGAGCCTATTGACACTGTTCTTGTAAGTGCCATTACTAATAGTGCAAAAACTAAACATATTGCTCCAATTTGTAAATTTACCATTAAAAGCACTCCTAATGATGTTGCAACACCTTTGCCACCTTTAAATTTAAAAAATACTGGGAACGTATGCCCTAAAATAACTGCTACTGAAGCTATTTGTACCAACAATGCTGAATTTGCATCTGGAACAATTTTAATAAACAACATCGCCATTAAAATTGCCACAACACCTTTTAGTGTATCAAATATTAATGTTAATATAGCAGCTCTTTTGCCTACGGTTCTTAAAACATTAGTTGCACCTGAACCATTGCTTCCCTTTTCTCTAACATCGAAACCTGCTACTTTTTTACTATAAATAATAGAAAAACTTACACTTCCTATACAATATGCAATTACTGCAACTAGTATATTTAATATCATGAACCTATCCATTTTTATCCTCCCCTTTTTCTCTTTCAATTACTCTTATTGGTGTTCCTTCTAGTCCAAAATTTTGTCTTATTTGATTTACCAAATACCTTTTGTAAGAAAAATGAAACAACTCTTTATTATTCACAAATATTACAAAAGTAGGTGGTTTTGTAGACGCTTGAGTTGCATACAATATTTTTAATCTTCTGCCTTTATCTGTTGGTGGCTGAACAACTGCAATTGCTTCATTTATTACTTGATTTAACGTTGCTGTTGGGATTCTCATTGCATTTTGATTTGCAACATTGTTTATTAAATCGAATAATTTGTCTACTCTTTGTCCAGTTTTAGCAGAAATAAATATTATTGGAGCATAACTTAAAAACGGTAAATTATTGTATATATCTTTTTTATATTTTTCGGATGTTCCTGTTTCTTTTTCATACTCATCCCATTTGTTTACAACAACTATTATTCCTTTTCCGGCATCATGTGCTTCTCCTACAATTTTTGAATCTTGCTCTGTTACCCCTTCGTTTGCATCAATTAGCATTAAACATACATCTGACCTCTCGATTGCTAAAATCGAACGCATAACACTATATTTTTCTACAGATTCTGTAACCTTACTTTTTCTTCTAATTCCTGCTGTATCTATTAAATTATATTTTCCTTTATCGTTTTCGTAATATGAATCTATTGCATCTCTAGTTGTCCCCGCCACATCACTTACTATTACTCTGTTTTCGTCTAAGATTTTATTTACCAACGACGATTTTCCAACATTAGGTTTCCCAATTATTGCAACATTTATTACTTCTGATTCGTTTTCACCAACATTTTCGTCTGGTAATTTATTATATATTTCGTCTAGTATATCTCCTATTCCTAAAGCATTTACAGAAGATACTGGATATGGATCGCCTATTCCCAAATTATAAAATTCGTATAAATCTTCTGATGTTTTACCAATATTATCTGATTTATTACAAACTAGAAGAACTGGTTTTTTAGATTTTTTAAGCATTAGTGCAATATCTTTATCTGCTTCTGTTACACCTTGTTTTATATCTGTTAAAAATACAATTACATTCGCTATATTTATTGCAATGTTAGCTTGCTCTTTCATTTGAATTGATATTTTGTCTTCTCCTGCTATTTCGATTCCGCCGGTATCTACCAAAGTGAAATTTCTATTTCTCCATGTAGCATCAGCATATACTCTATCTCTTGTAACACCAGATTTATCTTCTACTATAGATATTCTTTTACCAACTATGTAATTGAAAAATGTAGATTTCCCAACATTTGGCCTTCCTACTATTGCTACTACTGGCTTTTGCATAATAATTCTCCTCCTTTTAGTCTATATAAAGTATAATGCAATAAGCGCTCCTACCCCTGCAAAAGGTAACCATTTATTAACAGTTTGCTTAATTTCCTCTGCTTGCTTAGCTATTTGTGCATCAACATCTTCATCGGTAAATCCTAGTTTTATGTGATCTATATGCTTATATCTAAATGTTACATTAAATTCAATTGTCTGATTCCTTTTAAAATTGTCTATTTTTACGTAATTAGTTCCCATGTATGCACCGTCACTATAAAAATCTATTTTAAGTGCAGTTCTATTAATTAAAGAATTTGTTGTGTTTTTTATTTGCCCATTAACATATCCATTAGCAGCAGTAGCTTTAGCTTCATTCAAAATTATTTCTGGAGAACTTGCTATTCTTTCGTACGAATCAATATTCTTATATGAATTTGTTATAAAATGAAAAGTCACAAAGTCTGTAAACAAATATATTAAAGCTATTAGTATAACATACCATAAAAATGTTTTTAATCTATCCATAATATACTCCTTCTATTACTATAAATTAGGACATCTATCCCTTGCAATTTTAAAATTCGAACCACAGATTATTTGCTCTTAGTTCATCAATTTTTGCATTATGCTGTGCATCTGTTTTAGTAAAATAAACCTTACCATTTTTATCTGCCACAAAGAATAAGTAATCTGTATCATTTGGATTTAATGCCGCTTCTATAGATGCTTCTGCTACAGATGCTATTGGTCCTACTGGAAGTTTTCCTTCCATGTTTGGTCCTCTTGTGTTGTATGGGTTGTTTGATTTAAGTTCAGATACTCTTAAATCTCTTTCCCCAATTTCAATTTTAGCAGCATAATATGTTGTAACGTCGCTACCAATTGCCATTCTTTGCTTTAATCTGTTGTATATTACACTTGATATATCTTTTCTGTCGGAATCATATATTCCCTCTGTTTCTATTATTGAAGCTATTGTTAATATTTGATGCATAGTAAATTGTTTCTTTGCAAGTTCATTTTGATATTCTTCTTTGTACTTTTCTAGAACTTCTTCCATTTTATCTAACATCACTTTAAAAATTTCTTCTACTTTTACATCTTCATTTTCGAAGAAATATGTGTCTGGATATAAATACCCTTCTAGTGAATAGTATATATTCGGATTTTTTATTTCATCTGTAATAAACCAATACTTTTCTATTAGTGAATCTAAATACTCTTCATCTTTCAATGTTTCATATACATCTTCTTTTGTATTGTTTGTATTATTTTCTATTGTTTCGGCTATCCCTCTAATGTTCTTTCCTTCTATAAATGTTATTGCAAGTTGGTTATCTTTATATACTTTACCAGATTGCAAACTTTTTGCTATTTCTTCTAAGGTCATGTTTTTATATAGTTCATATTTACCGGCTTGAAAATCTGATAAATTGTTTAGTTTTACATATATTTTGAAAGCCTCTTTACTTTTTATTAAGTTACTATCTTTTAACATTTGTGCTATTGAATCTACAGTTGTTCCAAGTTTTACTTCTACTGATACTTTTTCACTTTCTGTAGATACAGGCTGAATCATTACGTTGTACCATATAACCGGCGTTCCTATAATTAGTAAGGCTAATACTACAATTGCTACTATTATAATTTTTACTTTCTTCGCTTTATTTTGTTCCACAAAAATACCTCCAAATTATATCTTAAACTATATCATGTTTTGGAGTAAAATGTCTATTAAAAATCATATTTTTTTGTTTTATGAAATAAATATTTATATACAGTAAAATATTCATATATCCCTTTATTTTTGTCTAATTTTGTAGTACAATAGATATTGATGTTAGAAAGTAGGAGGTAGATTTTATGTGGCAAGTTTGGTTAATTCTTGCAGGAGTATTTTTTATACTTGAAGCTGTTACAACTGGATTTTTAATTTTTTGGTTAGGGCTAGGTGCTATTATAGCGGCGGTTACAAGTTTTATTCCATTTGTAGGAGATAATGTATTTATTCAAACTGCAATATTTGTTATAAGCTCTACTATACTAATTCTATCAACGAAACCATTGGTAAATAAATATTTTGATAACAAAAAATCGGTTCTTACAAATTCTTATTCACTAATTGGAAAAAAAGCTATCGTTATTAAAGATATCAATTCTTTAGATGGCACAGGACAAATAAAAGTAAACGGTGAGGTTTGGTCTGCCAAACCAGAAATAGACGATGGAACAATAGCAAAAGGCACAGAGGTAGAAATTTTAGGGATAGATGGAGTCAAAACCGTTGTGACACCAGTATGATAATAATCATGACCATATTTTTTTGTAGGGACGTGGTTCGTTGTAGGGGCGTATTGCATACGCCCTACCCGTTAGAAAGACCAAACTCCGCCCTATTTCATATGTTATTTAATTTTATATTTATATTTTAAAAGGAGGAAATTACATGCCATTTTTAGTAATATTACTAATTATCATCTTAGTATTGGCAATAAAATCAATCAAAGTAGTTAGACAAGCAGAAGTTTACGTTATAGAAAGACTTGGTAAATTTAACAAAATTGCAGATGCAGGACTTACAATCATAATTCCATTTGTAGACCATGTTCGTAGCGTAGTTAGTTTAAAAGAACAAACTATGGACATCCCACCACAAGGAGTTATTACAGAAGACAATGTTACAATTACAATAGACACTGTTGTGTTCTATCAAATTACAGACCCAGCAAAGGCTGTGTACGAAATTCAATCTCTAAAAAAAGGTATTGAATACTTAGCAATAACTACAATACGTGATATTGTTGGTAAAATGGATTTAGACTCAACATTTAGTTCAAGAGATGCTATTAACAATAAGTTACGTGTTATCCTAGATGAAGCAACAGATAAATGGGGATGTAAAGTAAACAGAGTGGAAATAAAAGACATTACTCCACCAGCAGACATTAAAGACGCAATGGAAAAACAAATGAATGCAGAAAGAAATAAAAGAGCTGCTATATTATCTGCAGAAGGAGAAAAACAAGCTGCTATTACAATAGCAGAAGGACGTAAAGAAGCTGCTATATTAGAAGCGGATGCAGAAAAAGAAGCTCAAATAAGAAGAGCAGCCGGAGAAGCACAAGCTATAAAAGAAGTAGCTAATGCAAAGGCTAAAGAAATACAATTAGTGTACGATGCAATTAAAGCATCTAATCCAGACGATAAATTAGTTCAATTAAAATCTTTAGAAGCATTAGAGCAAATTGCTAACGGAGAAGCGAATAAAGTATTTATTCCATTCGAAGCAACACAAGCATTATCTACACTAGGAGCTGTTAAAGAAATTTTTAAAGACGATAAAAAGTAATAGAGTTTTCTATCTTTAAGGTTGCAAATTGCAACCTTAAGTTTAACAAAAAATAAAAAGCGGATTTACTCCGCTTTTTTTATGTCTATTTTTATGTGTACATCTCTTAATTGTGCATCTGTTACTTCTCCTGGTGCACCCATTAGTAAATCTTGTGCTTTACTATTCATTGGGAATGCTATAACTTCTCTTATGTTTGGTTCTTCTGCGATTAACATTATCATTCTGTCTACTCCTGGTGCAATTCCAGCATGTGGTGGTGCTCCATAAGAAAATGCATTATATAGTGCAGGGAAT
This sequence comes from Lachnospiraceae bacterium, assembly GCA_031262685.1. GTDB lineage: Bacteria > Bacillota > Clostridia > TANB77 > CAG-508 > CAKPQL01. The sequence continues at coordinate 22,154 of JAISHG010000063.1, forward strand.
TTTTTCTCTATATGTTCTTTTGTATACCCTGCTATTTCGAAGGCTTTTTCCATTATCTCTGGAGAATGATTTCTTACCGCTCCAGAAGATAATTCTATACCGTTACATACTATATCGTATTGATATGCAAATATTTCTAATGGATTTTTTGTACTTAATGCTTCTAGCCCACCTTGTGGCATTGAGAATGGATTATGACTAAATATTATTTTTCCTTCTTCTAATTCAAACATTGGGAAATCTACTATCCAGCAAAACTTAAATACATCTTTTTCTAGTAAATCTAATCTTTGTCCTAATTCTGTTCTTATTTGTCCTGCAAGAATTTCTACTAATCCTTTTTGTTCTGCAACAAAGAATATTGCATCTCCTGCACTGCTTGAAGTTCTAGTTAATAATTCTTCTCTATAATTATCTGGTATAAATTTTGCAATTGGTCCTTGGAATGTTCTGTCATCATTTACTCTAAGCCATGCTAAGCCTTTTGCTTTACATTCTGATATTGCAAAATCTGTCATGCCATCGAAGAAACTTCTTGGCTGGTCTTTTACATTATGAACAGCAACAACTCTTACAATTTTATTCTTGAAAGCATTAAAGTCTATATTTTCGAATATATCTGTTACATCTTCTATTATTAATGGATTTCTTAAATCTGGTTTATCTGAACCGTATTTAAGCATCGCATCATTGTACGAAATTCTTGGGAATGGATACTCTGCAATTCTTTTGGTTGTAAATGTTTTAAATGTATTGTACATAACGTCTTCCATTACACCAAAAACATCTTCTTGTGTTGCAAATGCCATTTCCATATCTAATTGATAAAACTCACCTGGAGCTCTGTCTGCTCTCGCATCTTCGTCTCTAAAACATGGAGCAATTTGAAAATATTTATCTATTCCAGATACCATTAGTAATTGTTTAAATTGCTGTGGTGCCTGTGGAAGTGCGTAAAATTTACCTTCGTGCACTCTACTTGGAACTAAATAATCTCTAGCACCTTCTGGAGATGAACTTGTTAATATAGGTGTTTGAACCTCTGTGAAGTTTTTACTAATCATTTGCTCTCTTAAGTATTGAATTATTTTTGCTCTCAATAAAATGTTGTTTTTCAATTTCTCTGAACGTAAGTCTAAAAATCTGTATTGTAGTCTTAAATCTTCTCTTACTTCTTTGTCTGAATTCACTTCGAATGGAAGATTTTTAAGTCTTTTCCCTAATATAGTTACTGTGTCTATTACTACTTCTATTTCTCCTGTTTTAATGTTCTTATTTATTGTTGCGTCTTCTCTTTTTCTAACTGTTCCAACAACTGATACTGTTGACTCTACTGGTATTCTTTGTACTTCGTCAACTTTATTTACATCTTGTGTTATTATTTGTGTTATTCCGTATTGATCTCTCAAATCTATAAATACTACTCCGCCTAGGTCTCTAACAGATTGTACCCAACCTGCTAATTTTACAGTTTCTCCAACATTGTCTACTCTTAATTCTCCACAACTATTTGTCCTATATTCGTTCATAAATACCCCCCGATTTTAAAACATGGGCAACCTAAAAAATGCCCTTACGATTGATATATTATACACTAAATATCATCTTTTGCAAATATAAAAAACTTATATTATAAATTATTAAAATATAAGTTTACTATTTACATATTATTTAGGCCACCTTGTATATTATATACATTTCTATAACCCATTTGTTTAAGAATTGTTTGTGCCTTTTTACTTCGCGCACCACTTTGACAATATAAAACTATAACTCTTGATTTGTCTGGTACAGCTTTAGCGATTTTTCCAGACATCTCATATGTTGGAATTAATTTTGCTCCTCTCAAATGATATTCATTGTATTCTTGCAGACTTCTAACATCTATTAAAATACCATTATATCTTTGAATTATATTGTATGCATTGTCAACTGTAATATCGTCTGGTGCTCTATATAGTAAATTTCTACGCGCATTTCGACATCCGCACTCTTAAGTTTAACATAGTCTTCGCTTCTTTCTATTATTAGAATATTTGGGAACACCAAGCCCTCTAATCCAATTTATTAAAATAAGAAAAGTGACTTCGTCACATGTGCAATATGCTTCGCATTATTGCACGGACTAATGAAACTTGACCTTGTTGAATAGGAAAAACCTTCGATTTTTCCTATTCAATAAAATGATTTTTATGAGCAACAAAAAACCATTAATATATAATATTAATGGTTTGTATTTTTTGTTCATTAATTCTTTCTACTTTTTTAATATTGATTTTGATAATAAACCTACTGTTAATACATACACTAGTAGTGATATTGGCATTAGTAATTCGTTAACAGGTATTCTTGCTAGTGCGTACACTGAAAATAGTAATAACTGCGCAGCAAGCGTTCCTAATACAAATTTTACAGCTATTTTAACTAGGTTTTTATTTTTTTGTGCACTACATACAATTATTATGTATGCTATTATAAAAGCTGTTGCAGCTATCATAACATTAGTATACGGATTTATAATATCCCCTATTTTTGTTTTTGCTACTTCTGTTATTACAAAATTATCTTTTGTAATTTCCTTGCCATATTTTTCGTTTATTTTTGTAGCCAATAAATTTAATTGCTCATCATTTGCTTCTTTTACTGTAACCCCAATACTTTCTGGAAACTCCCCTACTTCTTGTATTATAAATTTATTCTTTCCAAAAATCTCATTTGCAATTTCTTTTATTCCATTCATATCTGTATTTTCTGCTATTACTATCCTTTTAGAGTCTCCATACGTCAGCCCCAAATTGAAACCTTTTGTAAATATAACTACAAGTCCAGCTACTATAACTACTACAATTATTAATGATAATATTTTTTGTAATTTTGTCATGTTCCTACTCACATTCCTTTCAAAAATATAAAATAATTACTTACTATAAATATTTCGGCTAAATAATAAATTATATATAACAAATATCATTATTCCCCAAATAGATGCTATTCCAAAGCTGCTTATTTCTAGCCATTTTGCAAAGCATAATACTATAATCGCTATTAGTACTGGTACATATGTTTTAATTAAATCTAACATTTCAGCATCCATTGCCTGTTTTGTAGATAAGTTTTCTTTATTGGCTTTTGCTAATACTCTAAACAAGAAAGTATAGTTTAATATGTTTGCAAATACTATTGCTAAAATTGCTGAAATAGTTATATATGCATTTACATATCTTAAAGCTAATAAAAGTAATGATAAATATCCTACTTGAAGCACTATGGCTACTAATCCTTTTAATCTAAATTTAAATACTAATACTAAACTTAGTACTGCAAAAACTCCTATTGCAGTGTATAAGCAAGCCGCTATAAAATCCTCAGACACTGGTGTTCCTACATATATATTACTTCCTGTATACACTATTGGTAATTTACCACTATCAATTTGCAGAGCATATACTATATAATTTGAGGGGTCGCTTACACTTTGTATTAACACCTGCAATTTTCCATTTTTTATTGTCTCAGAAAAATATTTTGTCTCAAGCGTTGTATCGTCTAGTTTTATTAATACATTTTTTGCAACTGTTTCTGTTTTTGGTTCAGCTGCAATTGTTTCCCCTGTTTCCGGATTTACAGATGGTTCAGGAGTAGTTTGAACAGTAGACTGTACATATTTATTACTAATTTCTTTTAACTTCTCTTTTCCTTCTTTATTAAAATCTATTGTTAAATAAAATTGCTGTACCCCTGTTAGGCTATCTACAGTACTATCTACTTTAGCACTTTTTACATTACTATTATTTAACAATACTTCGCCTGTTTCTTCATCTGTTATTTCAAATTTTCCTTCCGCAAATAATACAGCTGCAATATCCACATCTTTAGTGTGTTTTACTTCTATAGTACCATTTTGTTCATTTTGGCTTAAAGTGTATTCACGAATTATTATTCCATCTAATCCGTTTACCCCAGTTAGTCCTTTTAATCTTTTTTCTATTATTTCTTTTGCTATCTTATAATTTTCTGTTGTTAAACTTTCTGGTTTATTTACTGGAACGTTTTCGGTAGTATATGCTTCCATATCTGACTCTTCTAGCGTAGATGTATCTTCTACAACATTTCCCTCTGCATCATAAGTTACTGAGTTTACTGTATCATCTACTTTTAGTGTTGTTATTATTTTTGCATCAAAATCCATTCCTAACAAGTATTCTGGTAATAAATTTGTTTTTATTACTGATTTAACATTGTATACTCCTATAAATGATATTAGTGATATTAATACTATTATTAACACTATAATTATTGCTTTTGCTTTCTTCATGTTTTTTCTTCCTTTCTTATAATAATTTTGTATCGTTGATAACTAATTCAAACCATAATCCCAAATACTTTGCAGCATATTTACTAAGCATTGTCCTATCCATAAATATTTCAAAATAGTCTAATACCGGACATATTTTAGTGTCTATTGTTAATTCCAATACTACTCTTTTTTCTTCGTTTATAATTTTTAATTTTGCATCTGTAACTGCATAATTCACTCTATCGTGCTTATCGAACGTTGTTATATTTGTGTTTTCTACTCTATCTCTATGAACATCCGATTTGTCTGCTAATATTAGTGCCGCAGATATATCGCTTATTGGCATTCCTGTTTGCTCATCATGGTTTCCGATTGCCATCATTATTTCTGTTCTATCTACTACAGGCATATCCATATCTTTTAATATATTATTTGCAAGTATTGCACCTGTGTGTGCGTGGTCTGTTCTATTTACGCAGTTTCCTATATCATGTAAATACCCTGCAATTTTAGCAAGTTCTATTCTTTCTTTCGGATATTCTAAAACCTCTAAAATTTTTCCTGCTCTTTCGGATACTATTCCAACATGCCTTTCGGAGTGTTCTGTAAAGCCTAATTCTTTTAACTGTTTTTGCGCACCGCAAACTAACGCTTGCACTTCTAAATTATTTTTTACATCTTGTAATAAAATCATATTTTTTATTCCTTTCCAAAGCATTTTATATTAACACTTGCAAATTATCAACACTTTTTACAAAAAATATTAATGTGCATCCTGCTCTACAATTGCTACTATATCTGCAATATAATCTCCTATTACTGGAATGTTTAGCAGAATTAATTTCTGAAGTATATATACAATTATTGCGGTTACAATTGTAATTCCAATACCAATACCTATTCCACGAGATATGCCTGCAATTAAATTTCGTTTTAATATTTCTTTTTTGTTTCCAACTATATACGATAGCTCTACAATATTAGATTTTTGCAGAGTTTCATTTATTTTATTTAATTGCTCTTCCAAACTTTTTATCATTATAACTTTCTCTCCATTTAACAAAAATAACCAAACTATATATAGTTTGATTATTTTTGCTCTTTTTATTCAAAATGCATTTTTTGTTTATTTGTGTTTTACCCAAATATATAGTATAATTGTTTTGTACATCAGCTTATGCTATATAATAGGAGGAAATCTAATGTTAGCAATATTAGAATTTATCTTTCAAGATTTCTGGCACTTCATTGGCACTCTCATATTGGTAAGTGCCATAGCAGAAGGGCTTGGCGGAATGTTTCGGGGAATGTTTTCTCGAAAAACCAAATAACGCAAAAAAGGGTTGTTTTTACAACCCTTTTTCCTATGCAATAAGGTTAAGTTTCATTATTTAATATTTCTACAAAATCCAAAAAATCTTTCTGCTCTTCTTTAAGGTATTTATATAATTCCGTTCTCTCCGCTAATTTTACTATTTTATGTGTATATGGTGGAGTTTCTTGTGTTAGTTTAACAAAATATGCTTTAAATATTTTTTCTATCACTTGATTACACATAAATCCTAAATATAAATATCTTTTATTGAAATATGCATTTATAGTATCAATCGAATCACAGTATTTTTCAAATTGATTTAAAATTTCTTTTTTACTATTTTCATGTTCTATTGGTAAACTATTAATTACATTTTCAAAAGTTTTATATTTTGATTCTGCATCTTCCTTATTGATAATTCTAATGCCATTTTCATCCATTTGTGCTAGTTCTTCTTCTCGTGCCTTAAATATTGTATCTAACATATTGTTTTCACCTTGCGACAATATCTTTACAAAATTCATTGAACTCATTAACATTTCGCCTCCCATTGGTGTGTCATGCTAACTCTGGTTAAGTATATTGTCAACTCCTATATTAAAAACTGGGAGAGTGGTAATTTACACACTCTCCTTTTTGTATGGTATAGCACATCTGTAAAACAGTGGTCAGTGCTACGAAAGCACAACAAACGCCACGTGATTAACGAGCCTGCCATCAGTATAGTGATCCTTGCTGACATCCGACTCGGGGTAGAGATAAGGGCTATACCTACAGCCACCCGCAGAGAAAAATGTACCGTCGTCATCTTTCAGTTCACGGAAAGCTTCGGACATATCTTTCTCGTCGCAGAGCTGTTTCCACGTTTTCTTGCCAGTTTGTATCTGCCAAGCAAGATACAAACTGTAATGATTTCGGCTTCCTAATTTTGAATTAAGATGTGGGTTATAGTCATTTGACCATACCTCCAGTTCATAGGCAGTTCTTTCCTTACCATCTTTGGACTGGATAAACACTTTAAAGTCATCTAAACCAGCCTCAATAGCGTTAAGAATAGCGTTTTTAAGTTCTTGTTGACGAACTGTTTCTGGAGTGCCTTCAAACATCCTCTTGTCGAGCTCTTTTGTCCGAACCTCGTCCCAATCCACGTTTTCACTTTTCAGTGTGCCATTAACAGAGATTTTCTCTCCGTCAATTTCTAAAGTGGTGGTTATCCCATCCTTTGGTTGCCATACATACTTTTCCATATACTTTCCTCCGCCAATTGGCTTTAAAATATGTTGTGTCTCTAGTGTAATGAGGATTAATATAAAAATGTCATGATTATATTATAATACATATCCCTATATTTGGCAAATCATATCGGTTTTATGTATTCTCTTACAGTACCAATAGATAGATGGCTTACTTCCAACATGAACACAGCCCACGGTTCTTCTAGCCATCTCCATTTATTACATGTATAAACGAGTTTGAATCGTAATTATCATTCGGAAGAATTTCAAGATTTCTGGCACTTCATTGGCACTCTCATATTGGTAAGTGCCATAGCAGAAGGGCTTGGCGGAATGTTTCGGGGAATGTTTTCTCCAAAAAACAAATAACGCAAAAAAGGGTTGTTTTTACAACCCTTTTTTGCGTAAGTCAGGTATAAAACCTGCCCTGTATATAATCTTTATTCCTCGTTTTGCGTTGTATTAATATCAGATACCAAATTTTCTTTTTGCAACTGTTCTAACATTTGTATTAATTCATGTAACTTTTGTATGTCTTTACCTATTAACTCCCAATCGTTACTATTCTCAGATTCTCTTAGATTATGTTCTGCCTTTACTATTTCTTGAATTAATCCTTCTACTGTGTCGTTACTTCCCACTTCTATGCTTGTTGCATATTGTGATAGCAAATTACTTAATGCTTCCTCTAAATTATTTCCTATTGCAACTTTACTTCCAGATGCTAAAACTACTTTCTTTAGTATAGGTACTTGAGTTTCATCGTTTAACATCACTTGATAAATTGGCTCTACATAAAGAAGTGTATTATCTATTGGAACTATTATCATATTTCTTGTAACTCTTGTACCTGTTACATTTACGGCTTCTATTTGAGAATATATTTCATCATCTTCTTCTATTTGTGTATCTAATCCAACTGGCCCTAATACATTGTTTCCTGTTTCAAATTTATATAAAGTTAATTTTGATTTATTATCTTTGTCGTATGTTCCAACCAAATATGATATTATGTTTTGCTTTCCTTGTTTCGTATATGGAATTACTAGTCCCAATTCCGGACCATTAGAATCTACGGTTTTTAACATTGTATAATACGGTTTTATTGATGTTCCTGTACTGGTTGATACTGCTGATATGTTTTGTTTTACAATTTCCCATACATCATCTACTCTATATAAAACTTCTGGCTGAACTTCATGATAGAAGTTAATCATATTAGCTTGTATATTATAGATATATTCAGAATAAACCATATGCTCTTCTATATCATCTGGTATATCGCTTTCTATAAATAGACCTTTATAAATATTTCTATATGCCATTGCCATTGGGTCTGTTTTATCTGTTATATAAAACTTCATTTCTCCAGTATATGCATTTATTATTACTTTTACAGAGTTTCGTATATAATTTATTTTATATCTATATCCATCTTTCTCTAATGTAGTTTCTTGTGCATATGGGTAGTTGTTTGACATTGTATATGCGTCTAAAACCCATACTAAATCTCCATTTTCTCTTATTACCATATATGGGTTTTCATCATATTCAAGATATGGCATTATAGTTTCTGCTCTTTCTATTATGCTCCTGTTTGTTAATATTTTGCTTTCATTTGTTACGTTAGTAGCAAATGCTAATTTCACATCTCTTTTAGTTATTCCTAAAATTAGTCTATCTAAGAAGTTTAGTTTTAAACCGGCTGTACCATTATACTCATTAACACTATTACTTGTAGTTCCTGTTGGATAATCGTACTCTAATGTATTTTTGGCATTTGTAACTACAGTGTTTTTGGTCTTAAGTCCAAAATATATTCTTGGTTCTTTTACAATTACTTTCATGTCTAATGAATCGAAAGATTTTTGAACGTATTCTATCCCTCCCATTTCATCCACCGATGTAGCAGAAGTTAGTACAACTCCAAATCCATGAGTATATTCGTATGTTTTATTATTATAAGTTCTAGTGTTTCCGGTATTTATTATTTCTCTTGGACTTACATATACCAATTTATTTTCTCCATCTATATCGTATAAACCTATTTTCGTATTTGTAAAAGTATAATATCCCAAACTTGTTTGGTATTCTTCTAATGTCGATAATGTAATGTCTTTTGTTACTAATGAAATATTATTTAAAATATCTTTATTTTTTTCTGCTTGTTCTAAGGTAATTGTTCCACTGTTTTCTATATTCACCTCTTCTATATTTATTCCATAAGCATTTTGCGTATATTTAATATTATAGTTTATGTACTCTTTTTCTTTATCTAATTGATTTTGTCCGACATATAGTAGGTCGAATCCTAGAATTACAACCAATAACATTATTATATAAACTGGTATTATTCCAAGTGAAATAATTATTTTTCTAACATTATTTCTTTTGAAATTCTTTATTCCATTAAATATAGAAATAGCAATTAAAACTGCAAATATCCTATATCCCCACAACTTTATTGTAGTTTCGGCAAGTCCTCCACCATTTAAAGAAGTTTTATCTTTGTCTGAAAGTGTTATTATTTTATCAAAAACTATATTTTCTGTTTTTACAAATACTAATGCAGCAATTATTACTGCGGCGATTCCTATGTATACTAATATTTGTTTTATAAATGTATTTTTCTTTAGTGTATCTGGGTTAACTCCTGCTGGAAAATGTATGTTAAATACTGCAATATAGTATGCGACAGTATAAATTGTAAGAGCTACTATAATTCCTATAAAATACATTAACATGTACTCTATTGCTGGTTTTTGAAACATGAAATATCCGATATCATGACCAAAAATAGGGTCTGTTTGTCCAAACCAACCACTATTGATTGCCAAGACTATTTTTTCTGTTATTGGCTCAGAAAATATTATTGCTGCAATTGAGCTTATTATAAGTGCAATCGATTTATTTGGAAGTTTTGGCATTTCTCTTTTTTCTTCGATAAAAAACTTTTTTAAACCTCTTTTTATGAATCTAGTTACTGTATATGTTACTAAATATAAAACTAAAAAGTTTACTGCAAAAACATATACTTTTTGTTTTACACTTTGCACATATACATTTGTGTACTCTTCTCCAATTTCTAATACCTGTAAGTATTCTCCTCTTATCCATACATAACAAAATATTGCAAACAGTATCAAAAAAGCAATTACTAACAATAACCTTTTTTTTGCTTTATTTTTCGCACTTTTTTCTTGCATCTTTTTATCCCCCATACTTTAATCTACAATAGCATTAACAAAATCTTCTGAGTTAAATGCTTCCATATCGTCAATTTGCTCTCCTATACCAATAAATTTTACTGGTATTTTGTTTTCTTCTACTATTCCCAAAACCACTCCACCTTTTGCAGTGCCATCTAGCTTTGTAAGTATTAAGCCTGTCAAGTTTGTAGCTTCTTTAAATGCTTTTGTTTGTATAACTGCATTTTGACCTGTTGATGCATCTAAAACTAGTAATACTTCTTTATCTGCATCTGTAAGTTCTTTGTCTATTACTTTTTTTATTTTAAGTAATTCATCCATCAAGTATTTTTTATTGTGAAGTCTTCCTGCCGTATCGCATATTAAAACATCTGCCCCAGTTTGTTTTACTTCTTTTATTGCATCGTATACAACAGATGCTGGGTCAGCCCCTTCTTCTTTTTTTACTATTTTTGCTCCTGCTCTATTTGCCCATATTTCTAGTTGCTCTACTGCTGCTGCTCTAAACGTGTCTGCTGCAGCTATTACAACTTGCTTTCCTTCTTTTTTTAGTTTATTTGCAATTTTCCCTATTGAAGTGGTTTTTCCGTACTCCATTTACTCCTACTACAAGTATTATAGATGGTTTTGTATTTAAGTTTAATTCTTTATTTTGAACTTCTAATATTTTTTGCATTTCTTCTTTTAGCACTTGCTTTACATCGTTTTGATCTTCTATTTTCTCTTTTTTTATCCTATCTCTAATGTTAGATATTATTTGAAGCGAAGTCTCTACCCCAATATCTGACATTATGAGTATTTCTTCTAATTCTTCTAGTAATTCTTCATCTACTTTTCTAAATTTACTAAATACATCGTTAATTTTACCATTTAAAGATTCTCTTGTTTTTCCTAAACCATTTTTTAGTTTATCGAAAAATCCCATACTAACTAATTTTCCTCTCTTTAAAATTATGCTTAGTACAATATATCATTTTCAAGTAATAAATACAACACAATACAAAAAATATAGCAATTAAACAACTGCTATATCTTTATTTTTATATATGGCTTTTTATTCTTTATCTATATTTTCTAATTTTTTAGCATACTTTGCTTTGTAATAATCTTCTGATGCTGATTTTGGTCTACTCTGCGCTGCCTCATCAGCTTTATACATTGAATAAACATCCTTAAAGCCCATAATATTTGCTATAAGCACTCCTGGGAAAGATTGTATTGCATTTCTAAATGTTGTAACGTTGGCATTGTATACTCTTCTTGATGCATTTAAGTTGTTTTCAACAGTTACTGTCTCATTCATTACTTTTATAACAGCTTGTATGCTTTGAAGCTCTGGATATTTTTCAAAAGTAGATCTCATACCTGTAAATAATGAAGATAAACCTGTATCTGCTTTAACAATTGCACTTGGGTTATTTTTATTTTCTGCATATGCTTTTCTTATTTCGTCAAATCCTGTTCTGTTTTTTGTTACCTCTGCATATACAGTTGATTCGTGGTCTAATTCTCTTTCTAATTGAGCAAATAAGCTATTTAGCATGTCGTATCTGGTTTGAAGATATGTATCAATATCCCCTAAAGACTTTTCTATTTTATTTTTTTTGCTTACCATGTTGTTAAATAAGAACATAATTAAAACTGCAATTACTACTAATACAATAATTAATTCCATAAAAACCTCTCCTTTTTAAACACATATTTCTTTGAAAACTTCTTTTACTTCTGACTCTTTATCTATATTGCCGTCAGACTTCTTGCTAAACTCTAATGATTCTTCGAAAAATGCAGTATCATCTTTATAAAGTCTATTCTCTCCATCTATACTAAATTGGTCGACATTTGTTAAATTCTTAAAGTATTTGTTTAATAACCATTCTAGCATAAACACTTCGTACATTTTGTTTAATCTACTACATTCTAAATCGCTATTTGAAAACACAGATGTGCTAAGAAATCCGCTCATATAGTTTCTGCTATTTTCAAAAAAGCCTTTTCCAACGTTTCTGTTATTTAAAAATGTTTTGTCATTGGATATCTGTATATTTATACCATTATTTATTACTAATGTAAATGGTCCGTATTTTTTTCTTATGTATAATAAAAATTCTTCTGTTACGGGAGTAATTATTTTCTTTGCTTCATGCATAGCATCATCCATTTCGGCTTCGCTTTTAAACATGCTAGTAATATCTGCCATACTAATATTATTTATTTCATTTGATATTACATCTCCTACTCCAAATGCATTTAAAGTTTTTCCTATTGCAGTAGAACCTAAAATTCCACCCACAATTCCTTCTGTCGCACTAACAGAAATATCTCTAACAGCCTTCTTTGTATGACTTCCTATTAGATTTGCTAAGCTAGAGCCCTTAGGATAAACTTTACAGTCAAACATCTTCTCAAGTTCAGCTGAACCAAAGCTAAATCTTCCTTTATTTTTTGACACTGATTCTATTGTACTTTCTGTTAAATGTGATGTAAGAGTTTCATCGCTATCTATTCTTACAGCACAGTTTACTGGATTATTTACATCCAAACTATAACAATATCCAGAAAAGACTTTATCATAAGACGTTTTGGTTGTATTACCAGTTTTTTGCACACTTTCCTGAGATAAATTTATACTATACAATTTACCAGCAGCCGAATCTCCCTCGGTATTGCTTAAACCAAAATCTAATAAGCTTTTATATGTTTTTCTGCTATATCTATATAATTCTCCAAGACCTGTTGCTTCGTAATTTATGCCCGTACTTCTATTTACATTCGTTACTCCTATTGGAATAAATGAAGCAACTTTAGATGGGACATTGTTTAAGTAATATGTTTCGTATTCTTTAATAATATTTTTAAATAGTAGCATTGCAATTACAAAACATACTAATCCACCAAGGAATGCTCCTAGCATAAATGCTCCTGCTTTTTCATCTGCAAATAGTGATGCAATTAGACCTATTAGAATAGCACCACCTACGGTAATTCCTGCAACATACATACATGCTTTTTTTGCTGCTTTTTTACGTTTGTATGCTTCTTTTAGTACATTTTTCATTTCATCTGTAACATAGTATTTAGAAAAATCTACCTCGCCTCTTTTAATTTCTTCTTCCACTAAAAAACCTCCTTAGTTTTATATGGTATTATATTAAAAACATTATATACTAATATATAATGTTTTCAACACTTTAATGACAAATTAAATCATATGTAGAAATTTTACCTTTCATTTTCTTCATTTTCTCTTTGTGTTTCGTTATATAAATCTATTTTATTATAATCGATTTCTACCTTATATTGTTCTCCAAATTTTTGAGAGTTTGCTTCTAGCTTTTCTAGTTCTTTTAATGCCTCATTTTGTGCCTCTACACCAAATTCTTTTTCTAGTTCTTCTATGGATTTATCTGCACTAAAAAAGCTCTTTGCATAATCTTTTGATAGTTGCAGTATAGATGTTCCGAAAGAAAAATCTGCCATAGACCTTAATTCTACTCCTTTTCCATCTTCTGTAGAAAACATGTGAATTTGTCCATCTTTATAAACCCCTATTCCTGGGTTTGTAGGGTCTAATATTAGTGTTATATTTTCATTTGGCAAATCTATTGCAGTTACTCTATGATTTCCTATGATAGCTGTTAACAAATCCTGCTTTTCTTCTTCAGGTTCTTCGTTTTCATCCACATATGTTGCATTATCTTCTACAGTGCTTCTTTCTATATTACTCAATCTGTATCCTTTTCCAGTTTCTAAATAACAGATTACATTTCGTGCATTATATTCCGGGTTAATTGCATTTAATTTTGCTGTTACATCATCTGCCATATGCCTGCAAACTCCAACCCCTCCATCTTCTAAAAAGTTCAGCCTTTCAAACCCAAACACCTCTTCTTTTGGGTTCCCATAGCCATCGATATTCTCCCACATATCAGACATTACCTTCATAACAACTTGAATATCTGACAAATTCATTTGTCTTATTTCTTCTGCATAAGTATTTATTTTAGAATCGTACTTTTCTATTTGTTCTGCATATTCTATTGCATTTTTTTCAGTCATAATATTGCTTTGAAGATTAATCATTGTATGTGCAGCAGGAGGTAGGGCCACTGTTCCAATTGCTAAAAAAACAGCAACTCTTCTTTTTAGTATGTTTCCTATTCTGTTTACTACTCCTCTAAACTTACTTCCTGTTTCAGTGCTAACGTCTTTTTGCTGCATAGCAAGTATCCTATCGTTATAGGCGTCTTTTCCGTATTTTAAGTATATATCTTCGAACTTTCCCTCTTGCATTAGTTTTTTTATATCTTGCCTTATGTACTTTGAAGGCACATATTTAATATAGGCTTTTCTACCATATATTTCGTAAATCTTATCATATTCTTTGTTACTCTTTAGCTGTTTAATATGATTTTTCTTTTCTTTTAAATCCATAAATATTAGGCTCCTGTTTTTAAAGCACCCTAATAACGGTGCCTACATAATTGATTATTTTGATATTTTTTGCAATAATGCTTCTTGTAAAACTTGTGAAAAATTTATGTTTAATGCCTCCGCTTTTGTGTTTAGCCATTGAGGAATAGTTAAGTTTTTCTTTATAGATTTGTTACTCCATTTTTCTGCAAATTCACTCAAATCCACTACTACTAATTTCTTAAATTTGTTTTTTGTTTCTTCTGCCGCCTCTAACGTATTACTAATTTTTTCTAAATCTATTTCTGATATGTCACTTGCTTTAGGCACATCCACCTTTACCTTATTTGATTCATCTAGTAAGAATCCTGCAATTAAATCTTGTGCCATATACAATGCTTCTTCTAAGGTTTCGCCTTCTGTTGTACTATTATTAAAGTCTGGCACATTTACAACAAAACCTCCATCTATCTCTTCAAAAACACATATAGGATAAATTACTTTCATATATACATATCCCCCCAGCTATATTAATGCTTATTATACGTATTGTCAATTATTTTATACAAACTTTTTTCTTTGTTGTTTTATTCATTTTCTACATTCTCATCTGTTTTTTCTAATTCTGATGTGCAGTTTGGACATCTTGTTGCTTTATATTTTATTTCAGATAAACAATGTGGGCATGTTTTTGTTTCCGGCTCTACCTCTTCTTCTAGATCTTCTTCGTCTTTTCCTTTTAATCCTATTTTTCTTTTTAATTTCTTCATTTCATTTTCTTTTATTTCTTCTAATTTTCTGTTTAGTTTATTTATATATTTTACTAAAAGGAATATTGATATAGCGATAATTAGAAAATCTATTATTGTGCTTAAAAAATTACCATATTTTATAGAGCTATTCCCTATTTGTAAAGATAAGTTTGAATAATCTACGTTCCCTGTAAATATTGATATTCCTGGCATTATTAGGTCGTTTACTAATGAGGTTACTATTTTTTGAAATGCGCCACCTATTATAATACCTACTGCAAGGTCTATTACGTTTCCTCGTAATGCGAATTCTTTAAATTCTTTTAACATTGTTTTTCCTCCAAATAATTAGAATATATGTACATTTTAATTAACAATATTTTAATTGTCAATTAAAATGAATAAATGTTATAATTGACAATAGAATTATATTTATTCTCCGCCGGGGAGGGCGCAGGGTCATGCGCCCCTACAACAGACCACGCCCATATAAAAATCTGTAATATATATAGGAGGGTTCGTATGTTAAATATTTCTATAATTTGTGTTGGCAAAATAAAAGAGGCATATTTAAAAGATGCCATAAATGAATATTCAAAAAGATTGTCTAAATACTGCAATTTAAACATTGTAGAGCTTCCTGACGAAAAACTTCCAGATAAAATAAATTCTAGTATTATAGAAATTATAAAGAAAAAAGAATCTACAAAAATAATAGATTCTTTAAAAAAGGACTCCTATGTTATTGCCTTAGATTTAAATGGTAAATCCATTTCATCTGAGGACTTTTCTAAAAAAATTGATAACATTTCTTTAAATTATAATAGCAATATTTCATTTATAATTGGTGGCACCCTTGGTCTTACAAATGATGTTATAGACTGCTCTTCTGAATCAATTTGTTTTTCCAAAATGACATTTCCTCATCAACTAATTCGTTTATTTTTATTAGAACAATTATTTAGGGGATTCAAAATATCAAAAGGCGAAACGTACCATTGGTGAAAAACAAAATTGTATATAAACGAATTTGTATATAATGGTGACAGAGTAGCCACGTAGCGTGTCCTGATACGGGCTGTCGGGGACGCCAGCCCCTACAATATGCGATGTAGGGGTCGACGTCCTCGGCGACCCTCTTTAAAAAACATAATTATACCTTTTTAAATTGCCATTACAATTTTTTTAATCCTCTTCATTTTGATCAAATTGAGAATTATATAATTCCTTATAGAACCCATTTTTACCAAGCAATTCTTCGTGTGACCCTTGCTCCACAATATCCCCATGATTCATTACCAATATTAAATCGGCATTTTTTATTGTAGATAACCTATGCGCAATTATAAAACTCGTTCTGTTTTCCATTAAGTTATCCATTGCATTTTGTATTTGTATTTCTGTTCTTGTATCTATTGAACTTGTTGCTTCGTCTAATATTAGTATTTTAGGGTCTGCAAGTATTACACGTGCTATTGTTAAAAGCTGTTTTTGTCCTGCTGATATGTTGCTTGTTTCTTCGTCTAATACCATTTCGTATGCATTAGGAAGTGTTTTTATAAAATGATGCACATGTGCTGCTTTTGCCGCCTCTATTACTTCTGCATCTGTTGCTTCTGGTTTTCCGTATTTTATATTTTCTTTTATTGTTCCATTAAATAGCCATGTGTCTTGAAGCACCATTCCGAAAGATTTTCTAAAAAGTCTTCTGTCGAAATCCTTTATGTTATAACCGTCTAATAATATTTCTCCATTATTTACATCATAAAATCTCATTAATAATTTTACAATTGTTGTTTTCCCTGCACCTGTTGGTCCAACTATTGCTATTTTCTGCCCTTTTTTAACGTTTGCTGTAAAATTATTTATAATCGTTTTTCCATCTTCGTCGTACTTAAATTCTATATTTTTGAATTCTACATTTCCTACAATTTTACTTACATCTATTGAATTTTCTATTGTTTGTTCTTCCTCTTTTTCTTCTAAAAATTCAAATATTCTTTCTGCTGCAGCTATCATAGATTGAAGCATTGCAGATATTTGCGCAATTTGATTTATTGGATGTGTAAATTGCTTATTATACTGTATAAATGATTGTATGTTTCCTACTGTTATTCTTCCATTTACGGCTAAATATCCACCTAAAATTGCAACTCCAACATATCCAATATTTCCTATAAAGTTCATAATAGGAAACATTAGACCAGATAAAAATTGAGATTTCCATGCAGAATGATATAATTCGTTATTCATTTTTGAGAACTCATCTACTGCTTTTTCCTCTCCATTAAATGCTTTTACAATTATATGCCCTGCAAAAACTTCTTCTACTTCTCCATTTACATGTCCTAAATAATCTTGTTGATCTTTAAAATATTTTTGTGATTTTTTCACAATCAAATTTAAAACTATTGCTGTAAGTGGTAGTATTAAAAGCGATATTATTGTCATTTCTATACTAATCGAAAACATCATTACAAGAATTCCAATTATAGTGCATATTGCTGTAATTATTTGCGTGATACTTTGATTTAAGTTTTGGCTGAGTGTATCTATATCGTTTGTAATAACAGATAAAACTTCCCCGTTTGTTTTTTTGTCAAAATACTTCATCGGTAATTTATTTATTTTTATTGCTAGATTATTTCTCAAGTTATATGTAATTTTTTGTGCTACATGTGTCATTATAAAGCCTTGTATTAGCGCAAATAACGTACTTATAACATATAACCCCAAAAGCATAATCAATATTTTTGCAATTTTTGAAAAATCTATTCCCGTTCCACCAGAAAATTTGCTTATTAAACCGTTAAATATTTCTGTTGTTGCATTTCCTAGTATTTTCGGTCCAACTATTGTAAATATTGTACTTCCTATTGCAAAAAGTATAACTATTATTATTTTAATTCTGTATTTCATTAAATATTCGTTTACTAGTTTTTTACTTGTTCCTTTAAAGTTTTTTGGTTTTTCTATTAGTCCCGGTCCCGGTCCATGACCTGGTCCTTGTCTTGGTCCTACTTGTTTTTTTGCCACTTTATATCACCTACAATTCTTCTTCAGATAATTGCGATAACGCAATTTGTTTATATGTTTCACAATTTTCAATTAATTCTTTATGTGTTCCTTTTCCTACTATTTTTCCTTCTTCTAGCACTATTATTTGTTCCGCTGTAAGCACTGTACTTATTCTTTGTGCCACTATTATTACTGTCTTGTTTTTTGTGTTTTCCCTTAAAGCCGTTCTTAGATTCGAATCTGTTTTAAAATCTAATGCTGAGAAACTATCGTCAAATACTATTATATCTGGATTTATTGCAATAGCTCTCGCTATAGATAATCTCTGTTTTTGACCTCCCGAAACGTTGGTTCCACCCTGCGATATTGGAGATTCGTACTTCTCTTCCATATTTCCTATGAATTCAGTTGCCTGCGCAATACTTGCTGCTTTTATCATTTGCTCTTCTGAAATATCTTCATTTCCATATTTTATATTAGATTCAATTGTTCCAGAAAACAAATTTCCTTTTTGCGGCACAAATCCAATTTTACTTCTTAATTCTTTTTGTGTAACATCTTTTATATTTACCCCATTTACAAGCAATTCTCCACCAGTAACATCATAAAAACGCGGTATTAAATTAACAAGTGTGGACTTCCCGCTTCCAGTACTTCCTATTATTGCAGTAGTTTCACCCGGTTTAGCTGTAAAACTAATATCTGTTAGAACTTCACTATCTGCATCTGGATATCTAAACGAAACATCTTTAAACTCTACATATCCAGACTTTTCTTCTATAAATTTTTTAGGTTCTTCTTTATCTTTTATTGTAATTTTAGTATCTAATATTTCGTTTATACGTTTTGCAGAAACACTTGCACGTGGAAGCATTATAGATACCATAGAAATCACTAAGAATGATATTACTATTTGCATAGAGTATTGTATAAATGCAATCATATCTCCTACTTGCATTACACCAGTATCAACATTTATTCCACCTATCCAAATTATTGCAACTGTCATAGAATTCATTATAAGCATAAGGACTGGCATCATTATACTCATAGTAACATTTACAAAAACGTTTACATCTTTTAGGTCTTTGTTTGCAGTATCGAATCTTGCTTCTTCTCTTTTCTCTGTCCCAAATGCTCTTATAACTGGAAGTCCTGTTAATATTTCTCTTGAAACCAAGTTTAGTTTGTCTATTAAATCTTGTAGTTTCTTAAATTTAGGCATAGCTACAATAAATAAAATTAGTACGCATCCAACTATTGCAAGTATTGCTGCCCCAATTATCCATGCCATTGCGGTGTTACTGTTACCTAACACTCGTAAAAAACCACCTATACCTATAATTGGTGCATAAATTACTGTTCTAAAAAGCATTGTAAGAAGTAATTGTATTTGTTGAATATCGTTAGTGTTACGAGTAATTAGTGATGCTGTTGAGAACTGTTTAAACTCTGCATTTGTAAACCCAAGCACTTTTTCAAAAACTCTATCTCTTACGTTTTTTCCAAATTTAGCGGCAGCTCTTGAAGAAAGCAGCATAACAAGTATTGCAGCGGTCATGCTTACAGCAGCAATTCCTAACATCTGAAGTCCTGTAACAATTATGTATTTATGCTGATATGAATTCATATCCATTCCTATTTTTTCATATACATTCTTGGTTGCAGAAATCGCTACTTGGTCTAGAACAGTACCTAGTTTTTCCTCTACCATTACATGTAC
>JAISHG010000092.1 GCA_031262685.1 Lachnospiraceae bacterium
AAATTATTCTAATTATTATTGGTTTTGTAATGTTAATAAAAGGCGCAGATGTTCTTGTGTTTGGAGCAAGTAAAATTGCAAAAAAACTTCATATTTCAGAAATTGTTATTGGACTTACAGTTGTGGCACTTGGAACAACCATGCCAGAACTATTTGTATCTATTAAATCTATTTTAAGCGGAAGTACGGACATTTCACTTGGAAACGTTATGGGGAGTAATATATTCAATTTACTTGTAATAATAGGGTTTACAGCAATTGTAAATCCTATTCCTTTTGAAAGACAAACAAAATTATTTGATATACCGGTTACACTTGGTTATATGATTATTTTTACACTAATTTGTAACATCGGTGGAAATGAAATTGGATTAGTAAAAGGAATTATCTTATTCGCAGGAGTAGGAACCTTCATTATCTACACAGTACAAATGCAAAAGAAATTCAACAAAAACGGTGTAGGGGTCGGCGTCCCCGACGACCCTGCTAACAAAGGTGAGGAATCCATCGTAGGACAGACCGACTCGTGCCCTATCGAAACAACGGGCGACCCTTCTGATGGTAATGAATCAAATGTAGGGGTGGACGCCTCTGTCCGCCCTAATATAAATAATTCAATGTTAAAAAACATTGTTTATATAATAATTGGAATCGTGCTTTTAAAACTCGGTGGAGATTTTGTTGTGGAAAATGCTATAAAAATTGCAAAAGATTTAAACATAAGCGAAAAAATAATAGGACTTACGATTGTTGCTTTTGGAACTAGTCTGCCAGAGCTTGTAACATCGGTTGTAGCATGTATAAAAAAAGAATCAGGCATAGCAATAGGAAATGTACTAGGTTCAAATATACTTAATTTTTTCTTTGTAATAGGGCTTGCAGGGATAATAAAACCAATAGCTTTTTCAAACAGTTATAATTTTGAATTAGGAATAATAATAGCATCAACATTGCTATTTGCTCTATTTGCAAGATTTAATATAAAGAATAAAATAAACAGGGGACATGGGGTAGTATTTGTATTTATATACGTAGCATATGTGGTAATGATATGGCAATAGCAAAAGGACGCGAATTGTCGCGCCCTTTTGCTTGCGGGTAAAATCTGATGATTTTCAAGGAGAAACTCATAGCTTATGAATCTCTATTAAATGGGCACATCAATCTGCAATTTTTACATGATTTAGCACAAGGTATTTCATTTGCACTAAGTGGACATTTAATAGAAATATTCTTTAGCCGTGAGTTAAAACGTCTATAATTCAGGATAGTAGCAAGGTATTTGAGTTTAAAAAACGGACCTTTTTCAGTAAAATTTGGTCTATGTTTCATCCTCTTGGAATGTGTTTTTCTCCGCTGAATTCTAGACATCGAAACTCCCCCCCCTTTCAGTTATAATAAAAAAACCAATACGCAAATTATATATCGGATTTATACAATTGTAAAGAAATAATACAAATCAGAGCTTTGTAATTAGCATATACATCCATATGCTTTTATTCTTTCTTTAATGTTTTCTCTTAAATTCTTATAGAATAAGTCGTAATCGTACCTATGAAGTACTCCTTCAGGCCATGGCTCTTCTGATTGTATATCAGCAGTAGTTCTAAGACCACTATTAGAAGTATCTATCCACGCATCTGCAAAGTTATTTTTCCATACCGGTAAATCATTCCCAAAACGAATATAACTTCCTAAATTTTCTTCTTTTGAAGCATACTTAGAATCTCTTCTCCAATTAATTGGATTAATGCTTAGTGCATTTTCTTGAAGAAAAGGATTGTATGCAGCATCTTTAGACATTGTATTGTAGGAAATTACAACGCCTGTATCGTTAGAGCTTTTTGCAAAAGGTAGTCCGAGCTTTTTAATATAATCTGGGGTAATGGACCAGCCAATCATATATGCGGCAATAGTACGTTTTAGTACGCATGGATAAGTTTCTTTTATCCAAAGAAGTAAAAGACGCATTATTATAGTTCCCTGTGAGTGAGAAGCAAATATAATTGGGCGGTTGTGATTGCAATTTTCCAAATACCAGCTAAAAGCTTTTTTGCAGTCTTCTAATGGATATTTAGAAACAGTTTCATCTATACATTCAAATCCGGTTGCTCCACAGTTTAATAGTAAGTTTAAGCTGGCTTGACGATAAAACGGTGCATAAAAATTAGTTGAATCGAAAATACCTTCGTGTGCAAATTTTAAATTTAAAGCATTACCTAGCATGTCTGGGTCATTTATTTTAGGATAGTCTTCATCTCCATAATATACAGTTGGATAGATAAAGAACGTATCTACTTTTTTACATGGTTTATCTGGCAAATTGAGCCAAAATTGTGTTGTCGACATAAAAAATCCTCCTTACTTATATTATGCAATTTTTAAAAAATTAGTGTTTATATTAAAAAAGTTGGATACGAAATTTTCGTATCCAATAGGAAATGGCACTATTGCCGTAAATGGTATGCGTGATTGAAACAGTGCACACAAGCGTGAGTACAACCAGAGCACAGCATAGAATTAGGATAGCTTGAGAGAGGCAAAGGACAATACTTTGAGACACCTTCTGAAGTGCGCAAATCAAATTGCTTTTTTTGTTCTTTATCTTGTTTGCTATCTCGAGTTCTTTTTGAATCCTGAGACTTGTCATGTGTCTGCTTGTTCTTTTGAGGTTGTTTTCTTTGCTGTTTCTTTTTGTTTTCCTGTTCCTTTACGATATCCCGTTTATTAGCCATAGTGCGCCTCCATGTATATTAATTGGAGAACCAATTAATAGGATTATACACGCGATTTACATAAATGTAAATAAATTTATAATATTTATAAAAAATAAAGAATAAAATTAAAAAATATGATATAAATAATAATATTATTATCTATGGGAGATAATTATTGAGAAAGGGTTAAGATTAATGAAAAAAAGTTATTTAGTATTAGGATTAGGTAAATTTGGTACAAGCGTTGCAAAAAGATTATCTGAATTTGATTGCGATGTTTTGGCAGTAGATAAAGTTATAGAAAAAGTACAAGATGCAAGTTCATATGTAACTAGAGCAGTAAAGTTAGATATTATGGATTCAGGGGCGCTAAAATCATTATCACTTAATAATTTTGATGTTGCGATAATAGCAATAAGTTACGACTTAGAAGCAAGCATATTAGCTACATTAATGCTAAAAGAGGCAGGCGTACCAAAAGTAATCGCAAAGGCAAAAAATGATATTCATAAAAATATATTGGAAAAAATGGGAGTAGATATAGCAGTTCTGCCAGAAGATGAAATGGGCAAAAGGCTAGCAAACAGTTTGGTTAAAGCCAATATAATAGAAACAATAGATCTTTCTACAGACTATAGTTTGTTAGAAATAAAGGTTTATGATGAATGGGTAAAAAAGCCTATAGGTTCATTAAAATTAAGAGAAAAATATGGACTTAATGTACTTGCAATAAAGGGAGAAAAAAAAGATATAAACATCTCTCCGTGTCCAGAAGATGTAATAGAATCAACTGACATATTAATAGTAATTGCCGAAAATGCAAAATGGGAAAAAATGAATATGTAATATTTTTGGAGGATAAATGGAGAAAAACAAAAATATATTTAAGTTAAGAAATGCACAAATACTAATATTAGGAATGCTGATTTTAATACTAATAGGAGCATTTCTATTAAAGTTGCCTATAAGTACAAACAGAGGGATAAGCCTAATAGATTCTATATTTGTATCAACTTCTGCACTTTGTGTAACAGGTCTTACACCGATAGTTCCAGTAGAAGAATTTACAATGTTTGGTCAGGTTATAATAATGTTACTTATACAAATAGGAAGTGTAGGATTAATATTTTTCATAACATTAACATTATTATTGTTAGGAAAAAGAATAGGATTATCAGAAAGAATACTAATTCAAGATTCATTGGGACATAGTAATTTTTCGGGGATAATAAAATTAGTAAAAGCAATTTTTAAATATACAGTTTTAATAGAATTGATAGGTGCAATTATATTAAGTTTTAGACTAATACCAATGTATGGACCAGACTTAGGAATGTTTTACTCAATATTTCATGCGATATCTAGTTTTTGTAATGCTGGATTTGACCTTTTTGGTAATACTAGTATGCAAGAATTTAAGTTAGATAAATTAATGAATATAACAACGATGGTATTAATAACTCTTGGAGGACTTGGGTTTCCTGTTCTAAGCGATATATTTATTAAAATCAAAGAAGGAATAAGCAAAAGGCTATCAATAAAAAAAGTAGCTAAAAATTTTGCACTTCATACTAAACTTGTATTAGCGATTTCTGTTATTTTAGTAATAATGTCTACTGCAACATTTTACATATTTGAGAATAATAATGAAAAGAGTTTAAAAAATCATACTTTTACAGAAAAACTACTACTATCAAGTTTTCAAGGCGTAACATTAAGAACAGCAGGATTTCAAAGTGTAGAATTTGCAGAGTTAGAACCAGTAACACAAGTTACGTCTATGATATACATGTTTATAGGTGGTTCTCCAATAAGTACAGCAGGTGGAATAAAAACAGTAACATTTGGAATAATCATTTTGCTGGTTTTAAGCTATATAAGAGGAAAAGAACAAGTACTTTGTTTTTCACAAGCAATTCCCAAGATAGTTGCAAGAAGAGCGATTGTAGTTACGTTTTTAAATATGTTCATGGTAGTATTGGGTGTAATACTACTCATGGCAAGCCAAAATATAACATTTATTGCAAGCATGTTTGAAGTCATATCTGCACTTGGAACAGTAGGATTAACGCTTGCTACAACGCCTTTAATATCAACATTTGGGAAATGTGTACTTATTATACTAATGACAGTAGGAAGACTTGGTGCAATAACAATATCAATCGCATTAATAGATGCCCACAAAACAAAAATAACCTATCCAGAAGGAAACATAATGATGGGGTAGACAACCAAAATCTAATTATGGTAGAATGAATAAATATTGTAGGGGCAGGTTTTATGCCTGCCCAAATTAACAAAATTGTAGGTGTAGGGGCGCATGAT
The DNA here is from genome assembly GCA_031262685.1 of Lachnospiraceae bacterium. Taxonomy (GTDB): domain Bacteria; phylum Bacillota; class Clostridia; order TANB77; family CAG-508; genus CAKPQL01. The sequence goes on from JAISHG010000092.1 coordinate 5,043, forward strand.
TGCGCCCGTGTTAAAAATTTAATACGATACCATTACGTAGGGAGAATTATATGGATATTATAAAAATGAAAGCAATAATCGAATCAATACTATTTGTAGCAGGTCGAGAAGTAGAAGAAAACGAAATAATGAGCGTGCTAGAAATAAGTAGTGAAGATTTAAATAGAATAATAAATAAAATGCAAGAGGAGTATAGTCTAGAAGAAAGAGGAATAGAAATAATAAAAATAAACAATAGTTATCAGCTTGCAACAAAAAAAGAATATTATGAATACATATTTCCCATATTCGATAACAGAGCAAAACCTACATTGTCACCGGCCGCATTAGAAATATTGGCAATAGTTTCGTATAATCCAAAAATAACAAGACCTCAAATAGAATCCATAAGAGGAGTAAACTCTGATGGAACAATACATAAGCTTATGGAATATGATTTAATAGAAGAATCCGGAAAGTTAGACTTGCCAGGAAAGCCAATGAGTTTTTCTGTGACAAATAGATTTTTAAAAATGTTTGGACTTGCTAGTTTAAAAGAGCTTCCAGAACTTCCGAGATATATAATAGATGAAAATGAGCAAATAGTATTAGAAGAAATTAATACAACTATGGAGAATAGTACTAAACGTATTGAGGAGGAAAATGATGGAGAATAAAAATAATTTTGTAAAAGAAATTACAAATATAGAAGAAGATTTTGCAAAATGGTATACAGATATTGTTATAAAAGCAGAACTCGCAGATTATACAGATACCAAAGGCTGTATAGCAATAAAACCATATGGATATGAAATATGGGAAAATATACAAAAATACGCAGATAGTAAATTTAAAGAAGCGGGTGTAAAAAATGTATATATGCCAGTATTGATTCCAGAGAGTTTACTAAACAAAGAAAAAGACCATATAGAAGGGTTTGCCCCAGAAGTTGCTTGGGTAACAATTGGAGGACAGGAAGAATTAGAAGAAAAATTATGTATAAGACCAACATCAGAAACAATGTTTTCAACAATGTTTTCCAAATGGGTAACATCGTGGAGAGACCTACCAATAATAACAAATCAGTGGTGTAATGTTTTAAGATGGGAAAAGGAAACAAGACCATTCTTGCGTTCGAGAGAATTCTTATGGCAAGAAGGACATACCGTTCATGAAACATCAAAAGAGGCAGAAGAATTAACATTAAAAATGTTAGATGTATATAAAGATGTAATAGAAAATTTGCTTGCAATACCAGTATTACAAGGGAATAAAACAGAAAAAGAAAAGTTTTCCGGAGCAGTAAATACGTATACAGTAGAAACATTAACACGTGACGGAAGAGCACTTCAATCTGGAACATCACATTATTTTGGGCAGAATTTTACTAAACCATTTGATATTAAATTTCAAAATAGAGAAGGAAAAGAAGAGTATGCATATCAAACTTCATGGGGGATAAGTACAAGATTAATAGGTGCTGTAATAATGACTCATGGAGATAATAGGGGTTTAAAACTTCCACCAAAAGTTGCTCCAATTCAAGTTGTAATAGTTCCAATTGCTGGACACAAAGAAGGGGTGTTAGAAAAAGCAAATTCTTTATTTACAGAGTTAAACAAAAACTTCAGAGTACATATAGATAATAGAGATAATTATTCTACGGGATATAAATTTAATGATTGGGAAATGCGAGGAGTACCAATTAGAATAGAAATAGGACCAAGGGATATAGAAAATGGAGTTTTAACTTTAACAAGAAGAGATACATTAGAGAAAAAAGAAGTAAAAATGGAAAATGCAGAAAAAGAAATAGAAAGCCTATTAGCACAAATACAACAAAATATGTTTAATGAATGTAACGAAAGATTAAAAGAACGTACAACAGTGGCAGCAACTATGGATGAATTCATAAAAAATATAAACGAAAACCAAGGTTATATAAAAGCTATGTGGTGTGGAGATGTTGCCTGCGAAGATAAAATAAAAGAAGAAACTGGAGCGCATTCAAGATGTATTCCATTTAATGAAGAACATATATCAGATAAATGTGTATGTTGTGGAAAAGAAGCAAAATATATGGTAGTGTGGGGTAGACAATATTAAATGAAAAAATCAATTTGTTCTGTATTAAGTACAGTAATATTTGTAATAGTAGTCTTAAGTATAGTAGTATGTACAGGTTTTTTGTATATATTATTAGATTATGATGGTTTTCAAAAAGGACAAGCACATATTGGGAAAACATTGTTTTTAAGAGATATAATGGAAGATTATAGTTATAAGTTAGAATCAAAAGATTATAATGATGCAATGTTTTATAAAACAATTAATGTCGAAAAAAATACTGCATATAGAGTATCGTGTATGGTAAAAACAGATAATGTATTATGTAAAAACACAAATGAATTTGGAGGAGCAGGAATATATATATCGAATAATTTGAGTATTTGTGAAACTGTGCAAGGAACTAATGATTGGCAAAAAATGGAGGTTATTTTTAATTCAAAGAATAACGAACAGTTAGATATTGGATTTAGATTAGGCGGTAATTATAATCTTTGTACTGGTACAGCATGGTTTAATGATTTCAAACTGGAGAAAGGCGAAAAAATAGAGGATACAGAGTGGGAAGTTGCATGTTTTATATTTAAGAATATTGATGTAAATATTGAAGAAGAACAAGTAATTAACTTGAAACTAAGTATGTCAAATAGTGACATAGAAACAGTAAAAGACAATATGAGAAGATTTGAGACATCAATCAATGAACTTTCTAATAAACAAATTTCTATAAACTATAGAATAATAGAAATAGATGAACCAATAACTAATATTTCATATTCAGATGAGCACGGATATTATATATCTCCACATGATATAGATAAACAAGTTAGTAAATATGTGCAAGACATGGAATTAGATCATGTTTTTGCTGTAATACGATTAGGTAACTCTAATATACAGATTCCTACATATGATTGGATAGGGTTAGGCGGTTTTGAGTATTACGGAATGGGATTTTCTAACATAAGACTTTCAAATAATGAGAATAATTACACATACAGGTATAGCAGAGGAATAAACACATTTCCAGAAGAAGTTTATATACATGAATTCCTTCATTCATTAGAAAGAGAAATGGTAGAAGCGGGTTATGATATACCACCTTTGCATGATAACTTAGAATATGGATACGAATTCCAATCAGTTATTGGACTGAAAAACTGGTATAAGGCATATATGACAAAAACGATTTTGGATAAAGAGACTAATACATACATTGGATTATATCCAGAGGTATATAAAATGAAAAATGCGGCAGAGAAATATTTAAGAAATGCAGTTCAAATTAATTATTAAAGTGGGAGAAATTTAAAAGAAAAAAATATGAAAGTTTCGGATTTTAGTTATAATTTACCTAAAGAGTTAATTGCTCAACATCCCTACGAGAAACGAGATGAAGCAAGACTCATGGTATTAGATAGAAAAACAAAAAAAATAGATAATAAAATATTTAAGGATATAATCTCCTACTTAAATGAAGGAGATTGTCTTGTAATAAATAATACAAAAGTCTTACCAGCAAGACTTTATGGAGAAAAAATTCATACAGGTGCTAAAGTAGAATTCTTATTATTAAAGAATTTAGGACAAGATATGTGGGAAGTATTGGTAAAACCAGGAAGAAAACTACTTGTTGGTGCTAAGGTTACTTTTGGCGATGGGATTTTAGAAGCAGAAATAATAAAAATTTTAGATATGGGCAATAGGATTGTAAAGTTTAAGTATAACGGAATATTTAACGAAATATTAGATAAAATAGGGCTTATGCCGCTTCCTCCATATATAAGAGAAAGATTAGAGGAAAACAATAAATATCAAACAGTATATGCAAAATATGATGGTTCTGCTGCTGCACCTACGGCAGGTCTTCATTTTACTGAAGATTTGCTTAAAAAGATTAAAGAAAAAGGCGTGCAAATTGCAAATGTTACATTACATGTTGGAATAGGAACATTTAGACCTGTAAAAGTAGAAAATATAGAAGAACATGATATGCATAGAGAACATTTCTATATAAAACAAGAAGATGTAGAAAAAATAAATACTGCTAAGGAAAATGGAAAAAGAATAATTGCAGTAGGAACAACATCTTGCAGAGTTTTGGAGAGCGTAGCGGATGAACATGGAAAAGTAAAACAGATAGAAGGAGATACCAATATATTTATATATCCGGGTTATAAATTTAAATGTATAGACGCCCTAGTAACAAATTTTCATCTTCCAGAATCAACGTTAATAATGTTAGTATCTGCATTTGCAGAGAAGGAATTCGTATTAGAAGCTTATAATACAGCTATAAAAGAGAAGTATAAATTTTTTAGTTTTGGAGATGCAATGATTATTATATAAAGGAGAGTAAAATGTCAGCAATAACATATGAATTGTTACATACATGCAAACAAACAGGAGCAAGACGAGGAGTAATACACACGCCTCATGGAGATATACAAACTCCAGTATTCATGCCGGTGGGAACTCAGGCCACAGTAAAGGCACTATCACCAGAAGAATTAAA
>JAISHG010000102.1 GCA_031262685.1 Lachnospiraceae bacterium
GAACCTACGATAGAACCAACAAACAAACCAGAAACACCAACAACAGAACCAACAGCGATGCCAACATTTCAACCAACAATACAACCAACGATAGAACCTACAATAGAGCCAACAACCAAACCGGAAACACCCACAACAGAGCCTGCAATACAACCAACAGCAGAACCAACAACGGAACCGACAGTAGAACCAACTTCAACATCTTCTCCAAATGCAGACGATAAAGAAGTACCAATCACTGTAAAGGGTGAAGATAGAATAAGAATTACAGAAGAAAAAGCAGAATGGGTATTAGAAGATAAAGAATTGAAAATATTTCAAAATTCTGTGTTCAATAGCAATAAAATAGCACCCAGAGTAAGTGGTAAATATAATTTTTCTGTAGAGAATTTAACAAATATAAATTATATATATGATTTTGACTTCATTGCAGAAAATAATTATGGAATTAATTTAATGTACAAGTTAAAAAGAAATGGGTATTACATTGTTGGAAACTCTTCTACATGGAGAGATGTACAAGACTTAAATGTTAACAATTTACTAATAAACGCTAACACAAACGATGTATACACACTAATATGGAAATGGGTAGATAGCGAAAATGATACAAGGATAGGTATGGAACCTAATGCAGGATACAAATTAACAATTTCGTTTATTTATTCACAGAAAGAAGAGTAAATATGAAAAAAATTCAAAATATATTAATATATGTACTAATAGTTTTTGTGGCATTCATATTAATTTCTCTATTAATAAGCACAGTAACGAGCAAAGACAAATTACCCAACATATTTGGGTATAAAATGTTTATAATACTTTCTGGAAGTATGGAACCAACAATAAAAACCGGAGATGTAATAATTTCAAAATCACAAGAAACAATAAGTAATGGAGATATTATTACATTTCAAGATAAAAAGTCAGGGAATAGAACAACGCATAGGGTAGTAGAAATAGTATTTGAAGGTCGGAGAAGAAAAATATAAAACAAAAGGAGACAACAACAACGCAGAAGACAGGAATCTTGTTAATAAAGAAGATGTAGTTGCAACATATGCATTTAAAATACAGGGCTTAGGATATGTATTAAACTTTATTAGAAGATATTTTATAATAATAATAATTGGAGTTTTAGTAGTTAGTATTTTAATAGCGTGCATGGTGAAAGTAATTAGGAGTGATTCAAATGAAAAAGTTTAAAATAATTCTTACAATTTTATTTGTAGTATTAGCTATTGCCGTAACTATGACAATATATTCACTAGCAAAATACACATCAGTAAAAAAATCTAATGTTAATGCAAAAATAGCAAGGCCAACCGTAAATTTAGAGGTGAAAAAATTTGATGGAGAGAACATTATACATCCATATGCAATAGTTACAGTTACTAACTTTACAGAGGAAGCAATGAATGATGTAACACTAAATTATGAAATAAATCTTGATTCTGAAGATAATACTTTAAAATATAATTGGTACGATATGAACGATAATTTAGTTGCAACAAATGATACTTCCTTAGATGAATCCTTAGTGCATCCATTAGGAGGTACTGTCGGATATGAAGTAAAAGAGACATATCAATATAAGCTGATATTTGTAAATACTGGAAATGGAGATGGACTAGGAGGCGTAGAGAACGAAGTAATAAAGGATATAGATTTCTTACTTACTTACGTTCAGGCTAATCCATAATACTTTTCCTTGCTTTATATAATTATTTATAATATAATCCCTATTGTGACATAAACAAAAACGAGGAGTGATTCATTTGGCAAGAGTTGATGTTGTAATAGGATCTTTTTTTGGAGACGAAGGCAAAGGGAAAATTATAGACTATCTTTCAAGTAATGCAAAAGTCTCAGTTAGATGTTCTGGTGGAAATAATGCAGGGCATACAATAAACGTAGATGGCAAAAAATATGCATTTCATTTAATACCATCTGGGATACTAAACAAAGGAACTAAGGCTGTAATAGGAAATGGAGTAGTAATAGACCCCAAAGTATTAATAACAGAAATAAATGAGCTAAAAGCTAATGGTATATCTGTAGATAATTTATACATTAGTACAAAAGCTCATATTATTTTGCCGTATCATATTACGTTAGATAAACTATTAGAAGAAAATAGAGGAAAAAATAAAATAGGAACTACATGCAGGGGCATAGGACCGGCATATTGCGATAAATTCGAGAGATCTGGAATCAGAGTAGAAGATTTTATTAGTCCTAAATTCAGTGAACTTGCATTAATTAATATAGAGAATAAAAACAAAATATTTGAATGTTACGGATACGAAAAACTAAATGCAAAAGAAATAATTGCAGAATATCAAGAATACGCAAAAATACTTGCGCCATACGTAACAGACACAGTTAATTTATTACATAATGCAATGGAAAACGGAGAAAAAATACTTTGCGAAGGAGCACAAGCGACTTTGTTAGATATAGACTTTGGTACATATCCATTTGTTACATCTTCAAATCCTACAATAGGTGGAGTTCTAACAGGAACTGGAGTTGGACCAAGAGATATAGGAGAAGTGTATGGAGTGCTAAAAGCATATTCGTCTAGAGTAGGAGAAGGTCCATACATAACAGAACAAAACAATGAAATTGGTGATTTAATAAGAGAATTAGGACACGAATATGGCACAACAACAAAAAGACCAAGACGTTGTGGATGGCTAGATTTAGTAGCATTAAAGTACGCAGTAAGAATAAATGGAATAACAGGATTAGCAGTAAATCATGTTGATACAATAGGGAAATTAGAGAAAATTAAACTATGTGTAGGATATGAACATGATGGAAAAATAGATATGAATTATTCAACAAATGCGGAATATATAAATACATGCAGTCCAGTATACGAAGAATTTGAAGGCAATTTTGGAGACATATCTACGATAAAATCTAGAAGTGAATTGCCAGAAAAAGCACAAAAATATTTATCTAGAATAGAAGAAGTTGTAGGAGTTCCAATCAAATTCATAGGTACTGGCGCAGAAAGAGAAAGTATGATTGTAGAAGCGTAAAAAAGAAAGGGATGAATGAAAATGGCAAAAATAAAAGACCCTGTAAGCGGGTTTACACATTTAGCATGGGCAATTGCATCAATTGTAGGATTAGTATTTTTAATAATCGGAGCGGCAAGCCAAGCTACAAGCTGGGAAGTAGTATCATTTACAATATTCGGCGCAAGTCTTATATTATTATATACATTTAGCTCGCTATATCATTTGTGCAATGTAAGCGAAAAAGCGACTAGAATATTGAGAAAATTTGACCACATAATGATATACATACTAATTGCAGGAACATATACACCAATATGTTTAAGTCCAATGCGTGGACCTTGGGGTTGGAGCATATTTGGAGTGGTTTGGGGCTTGGCACTAATTGGAACATTTCTTACAATAGCATGGATAAAGGCACCAAGATGGCTAACAACTGGAATATACCTTGCAATGGGATGGACCGTTATTGTTGCCGTATATCCAATGATTACAACGTTTAACGAATTAAATGCTACAAAGTATTTATTATGGCTTCTTGCAGGTGGTATTTTCTATACAGTTGGAGCAATAATATATGGAATAAAAAAACCGGATTTTCATAACAAGTATTTTGGATTTCACGAAATATTTCACATTTTCGTAATGCTAGGCAGCTTCTGCCATTACGTATTTATATATAAATTATTGGGGTTGTAAATATATCTGGGTTTGGGAATAGAGGCACCTTAATAAATTCGCGCGAGGGGCGCCATGCAAATAAATTTTTTCGGAGCAGGGAGCTCCGTCGGGACGGAGAAAAAATTTATTGCATAAGCCCCGGGAGCGAATTTATTGTTATGTCTACAAATTTAAAAAATATTAAAAAATTCAAACCCGCTTGCCCGTAAGAAGGAAAATACGCGAAAAATAATATTCCCAGAAAACAATAGGCTTTCTGATGGGCAATACTTCAAAACCACTGAGAATACTGGATTTTAAAAACATAAAAAGCAGAAAAATAATTATTACAAAAAAACAAAAAATGTAAAATAAACTTAATAAAAGTCTAGAAAAATCGCTTCCGCAAAGGGATAGCGATTTTTTGATGTTTTGTGCCATTGTAAATAAAAATAAATATACTTATTATTTATATATATTAAATAAAAATAAGAATTTGTGAGGTTGTACAAATGAGTAAAATGTTAAATATTGAGAGAAGAAAAGAGGAAAAACAAAGCGAAACATCAAAAGCAAAATACTTTCTAGTATTGCTGCTACTTTTGTTTT
>JAISHG010000002.1 GCA_031262685.1 Lachnospiraceae bacterium
CTTTCTATAAAATCTCCCTTAATTAGAGTAGCGCGAGGGGCGCCATGCAAATAAATTTTTTCGGAGCAGGGAGCTCCGTCGGGACGGAGAAAAAATTTATTGCATAAGCCCCGGGAGCGAATATAATATTATTGTTTTCTATTATAAATTTCTAAAATTTCGTCCGTGTACTCCCCATTTTTCTTGTAAACAATTAAAGGTTTTTGTATTTTTAAAAATGGGTTGGCATCCTTTACAGCCTTTATTAACACTAGATTTGGAGCCTTGTCTACATATGGATATACCATTCTTATTTCTTTTGTTTCTAGTTTATATTTTTTAAATACCTCTAATATTTGAACTAATCTTTCTGGTCTATGCACCATATATATTGCACCTTTGGTATCTAACACTCTTGCTGCCATCTGGGCAATGTTTTCTAATGTGCATTTTATTTCGTGTCTTGATATTAGTTGTGTTTCGTTGATATTTGTATCTCCTGTGTTTTTTTGCTTATACGGCGGATTTGTAACAACTGCATCTACCTTTATTTTTTTGTCTAAATTATTGATATCATCATTAACTATCTCAATTTGATTTTCTAGTTTATTTAATAACACACTTCTTTTAGCCATTTCAGCCACTTCTTTTTGAATTTCTATACCAATGAATTTACAATTTTCTGTTTTTTTGCTTAAAAGTATTGGCAAAATTCCGGTTCCTGTTCCAAAATCTATTACAGTGCTCCCTGGTTTTATTTGTTTGGAAAAGTCGGATAAGATTACGGCGTCTAGCCCAAAACAAAACATGTCTGGGTTTTGAATTATTTTTAATCCTTTATATTGTAAATCATCTATTCTTTCATTTTCTTTTAACATGTATATCTCCCATTATTTTTTTTATAGTAAAATTAGCCGAGTTTTGTAGTAAAACTAGCCACGTAGCGTGTCGGGTGCGGGCTGTCGAGGACGCCAGCCCCTACAAATTTTCACTAATCTGATAATCTATCATATTATATATTAACAATACTACTATTGTAAACATGGAGGGTTCTTATGGCAGAAAAACAAAAGAAAATTAGTTTTAAAAAAAAGAAAGAGAACGTAATGCGCTCTCTTACCGATATAGAAAGATTTTTACAAGATATTACTAAAGTATCTAAATGTTCTAGTGTTTTAAAAAAAATTGCTCCTAAACACAAATAAACTATTTTTACTCCCTAACAAAAATTTCTTTAAAATTAATTCCACCATCTTCAAATGCTGCGCTTTCGTTTCCGTTTACAGATATTTTTACTCCCGTTACCTCTGTTAATTCTGTTAATGTATTAACTATTGAATATATAATATTACTCTCTTTTTCAGCCCCCAAATTTACTCCCTTTGTAAATTCTTCTGAAAAGTCTAAATATACAATGTCTTTTTTTATTTCCGCATTATTTAACTTTGTGCCTTGTGGAATTACTGTTTTGAATTTTTCGTTTTTCGGTCCTGATATTAACATTTCTACTAACACTTTGTATGGATTGTTTAATAATTCTTTAGAATCTATTAGCCTAGCCTCCGGCATTAACATTCCTGTTTCACTATTTTCAAAATAAAGTGTTACTAGGGTTTCCCTTAAATTTTCTTCCGAAATCTCCGCTTGTGGAGTGTACTCCGTAATTTTATTTTCTTTATTTTCTCTTTTTGCATTGCTTATTATAATTGCAATAATTGCAACTATCACTAAAACAACGGTTAATAATATTGTTACTTTTAACGGTTTTTTCACTAAAATCCATCTCCTTCTAAAATTGATACACCTAATTCTATGTAGACATGCTATTTTTAGAACTCGATTTTATTTTAGTTTGTTCCAATACTAATATATGTGTTTTTGGGATTATAAACATCTACAGAAAGTAGCGTTTTTGATATGAATTTTCCATTTAATTTTAATACTTTATAAAACCTACTTTTCTTTCCCTTTGCTCCTTCTTGAGTTACTTTTTGCTCTCCCTTTTTCATTGTAGAATCTTCTTCGTATATAGTTTTGTAGTTTAACTCTTCTGTAATTACACTCTCTGTTTCTACTTTATATTCTATATCTTCTTTTATTCCGTATATAAGAACTTCGCATTTTCCATTTATAGCGCTACACACAATTTTTATTGGATATTTTCTTGTGTTCTTGAATTTAAAATCTGTTAGTCCCCATACAACAGTAGCATCTTCTCCTGCAGATACATAGCTTGGTAGAAACTGATGAGAAGTTCTTTCGACTATTTCTAAATTAGCATAAATTGCTGCGTTATATAATGTTGAAGAAACCTGGCATATCCCGCCACCAACTGTGTTTACTGTTTTTCCTGCAAAATATCCTGTCGCTTCTTTAAAGCCTAACTCTAGCGTTCTTTCGCCCACCAAATTGTTATACGAAAAAACTTCGTTTGGCATTACAATGGCATTATTTATTTTATTACTAGCCAGTCTTACATTAGTTGTTCTGCTTATGTTTTCTTCGTTATAGTTTGTAGAAAATTTGGCAAGGACATCTGTTAATGTAAGACTATTTAAGTCCGATACTACTCCTGTTTTTTCGATATTTACTATATTTTGAGGAATCTCTTTTATTCTGATTTTTATTATAACAACTACTATAATTACTAAAATTAAAATTATTATTGCTATGTTTTTTAAATTCATTGTATCTCCTTAAAATAGTTTTATTTAATACTATTTTATAAGAAGCCTTTTTATGTTTTAGTTATTTAAAAAACACATCTACCACTGTTTTTTCTAGTCCTTTTGCGATTTTTTCCATTATATCTGCAGATGGATTAGTTCTTGTCCCTTTTTCTAAATGACACAAATATCCTATAGAAATGCCAGTTTTAGCAGATAAAGCAGTTAATTGAATACCTTTTTCTTGCCTAATTTCTTTCATACGGTTACTATACATGTCATTAAACCTCTCTTTCTATTGTCTTATTAACAACTTATATCATAGCCAATTTGACAAGTCAAGTAGGAGATGTTATATTTTTTTATAGACAAAATATTCTTTACTGCTAGACAAAAAATATTATTTTATGTATAATGTACAATAAATATTTTAGAAAAGAGGTTTTAACTATGATTGGTGAAATGATTGCTAAAGTTAGAAAAGACAAAGGTCTTACAAAGACAGAATTAGCAAGACTTACAGACGTAAATATTGGTCATTTAACACATATCGAAAAAGGAGAAAGAAATCCAAGTCATAAAACTTTAAAAAACATCTGTAAAGCTCTAGATATTCCTTATCAACAATTGATGTACACATACGATAAAGAAGTAACAGAAGAACAAGAAGAATATAAATTTATTGATCATATATCATATAATAAAGTTGTTGCAGTAAACTCTATAAACGGATTCATAGATTGTCCCCCATCAATACCAAGTTCATCGATGGCAATAAAAATGCCAGATGATTCTATGGAATCATCTTTTAAAAAAGGCGAGTACATCTTTTTAGAGCTTAATACTTTGCTTAACTCTAATGAAATTGGTTTGTTTAGTGTTAATAACAAAATATATGTAAGAAGATTTTCAAACAAGAAAAATAGAATCACTTTAAAGGCAGATAATAAAAATTATGATAGTATTTCTATCGCCGAAAACGATGAATTTTATATAATTGGAAAAATACTCTCAAAATAAGTAGATTTTTGTAAAAAATACTTGAATATTGAATTTTTTAATAATATAATACCGATAAGCTAAAGAAAAAGGGAGAGAAAATTCAATGGAATTAATGAAAAACGTATTTTTTAACACAGATAAACTACTTAAGGATACTGTTGTAAAAATATCTTATACAGGTAAATTTTTCGGAGATGGTTCCGAAAAAGTATTTATACATTATGGTTTTGGGCTTTTGTGGGAAAACCTTGCAGAAATAGAAATGCAAAAAACAGAGTTAGGTTTTCAAGCAGAAATAGAATTACAAGGTGGCGACACTTTTAACTTCTGTTTAAGAAACGAAAAAAACGAATGGGATAATAACGATAACAAAAATTATATATTTAACATAGAACAAGTAGAAACAGCTTTAGTTGTTCAAAACGAAAATACAGAATTACAAACAAGAACTTTAAGCAAAGCATATATTTGGAGCAAAAAAATAAGATTAGCAATTTACAAAATCATAACTTATGTTCCAAAATTAGTTTCAGGAAATTATAAAAGAAAAATAAAAACTGGTGTCTAAATCACCAGTTTTTATTTTTATACAATTACCCATCCCCCATTTGGAGAAATTACTTGTCCTGTAGTATATTCATCTTCTATTAACCACTTTACACATTTATATATATCCTTTGTTTCTCCCATTCTTCCAAGAGGAGTTTCTTTTTTTAATTCTTCTATGTCTTCTTTAGTTAAATTCTTATTCATGTCTGTATTAATAGCTCCAGGCGCAATTGAATTTACTCTTATATTAGATGGTCCTAATTCTTTTGCAAGCGCTTTGGTAAGCCCATCTATTCCCGCTTTACTTACAGAATAATGCACTTCACACGCTCCTCCCACCATTCCATATACAGAAGAAATATTTATAATACATCCATTTTTATTATGTATCATATTAGAAGCAACACTTTGAGAGGCAAAAAATGCTGATTTTAAATTAGTATTTATCATTTTGTCCCAGTCTTCTTCTGTTATATCTGTAAATAGTTTGGTGTCAGAAATGCCAGCATTGTTTATTAAAACATCTATGTTTTTATATTTATTTAAAACATATTCAACCATTTGTTTAATTTCTTCTGTTTTAGAAACATCGGCCTTATATATTTCTATAGAGAACCCTTCGCTTTGCAATTCTTTTTGTAATTTAAGAGCTTCTTTTTCAGATTTATTATAATTTGCTATTACCTTATATCCTTCTTTTGCTAGATTGATTGCAATTTCTCTTCCAATTCCTCTTGATGCACCAGTAATAAGTATAGTTTTCATATTTTCCTCCTTATAAATGCAAAAAATTCGATAATCTAAAAGAAAACCGAACTTCAAGCTATGGAGCCGCTAGTCAGACTTGAACTGACGACCTACTGATTACAAGTCAGTTGCTCTACCAACTGAGCTACAGCGGCAAGTGCTTGTACAAAACAAGAATAATTATACTTATTTTCCGTACAAATGTCAAGTACCTTTATAAATCATTTCTATATATAATGTATATATATCAATGATGTGAAACAAAGTTGTAGATATTCTTGTAATATATTGAATTTGTCCTGCTTTTCTCACGCGCTTTCGCTTGTGATACTTTGGAAAAACATACAAAACCTGT
>JAISHG010000010.1 GCA_031262685.1 Lachnospiraceae bacterium
GTTATACTTAAATTTATATCACTTTCAATTACTCCATTTTTGCTAACAGCTCCGCCCATCTGGGTTTCCATGTCCAGCATCTAATATTATAACTTTACTGTTTACAGGAAGTGCAACTACAGGAGCAGTTTTATCAATCTCTTTACTATAATTCATAAGCCCAAATGCGCCAATTGAAATTATTATGCATATAAATACCATTAGTATTCTCTTTTTACTTAAAACTAGCATACCTATTTTATCCCCTATCTTAAAAACAAACTTATATTTAAAAGATATTGGTATTAGCTCGGTTTTATTACTTTCTTTTATTTTGAATAATTTACACAAAAAAAGTCTCACCACTGGCGAGACTTTTTATATACTATTCCTATTCTAAAATATCTTTATTCAATTTGTATTTTCTTCCTTTGTTTTCACCAATACCAATGAATATATTTTTACTGGTAAATTTCTTGAAATAATTTCTAATACTTGAGATAGATTTGTTTGCTTTTTCATTTACAGCTTCTACTGTTATATAGTCGTCTAAATCAAGATATAAAATTATATTTAATATTTCTTTTTCACTTTTATTTAACCCTTGTAAACAATTTTGTTTTATCTTATATGTTTTACTATTTGATTCAAAAGTATCAATGGTTTTAGAAATCATATCTAACATAAATTCTATAAAAGGGGTAGAGTTATCATTTTTTCTTGATTCTTCAATTTTATCATAATACGTTTGTTGATTTTCGTATATAAGCGTCTCTATAGGTATAAGTTCAAATAATTTATTGTAATTATATAAAACTATAGATTGCCATAGTCTGCCTATTCTTCCGTTGCCATCTGAAAAAGGATGTATGGTTTCTATTTCATAATGTATTACACTTGATTTTATAAGTGGGTTAAGGTTAGATTCTTTTGCCCAATTAAATAAATCTTGAATCAAGCCGTGAACAAACTGCGGTCTTGCTCCATAGTGTATGGCTACATCATTTTCAAATACACCTGCATCACCACTTCTAAATTTGCCACATTCTTTTACTAAATTTTCTGTTAAATATTTATGTGCTTTTAAAAATGACTTTATTTCATAGGGTTTAAAATTTGAAATATTAGAATACGCATTGAAAGCATTTTGCACTTCTATTATTTCATTAGGTGGGGCAATTATTTTTTTTCCATTAAGAATACCCTCAACTTCTTTTTCTGTTAGTGTATTTGCCTCAATTGCACAAGATGAGTTTACGGATTTTATTTTACTTGCTTTTCTTAAATATAAATTTTTCTTTTTATCTAAATTAGCTTCTAATTTGCCAAGTTTGTTATTGATTTCTGCAACTAAATTAACAATATTATCAGTAATAGTAAATGGCGGAATATTCATAACACTTTTCGACCTCGCTTTCCTAGTAATTTTATCATATTTATATAAAATATTGCAATTGTTTTAGCGATATATTGGCGATATTTTAGCGATATTTTGTCCATATATTACCATGCACAAAATTCAGGAAATAGCTTGAAAAAAATTTTCAAACTGGTAAAATGAACATAGAAATTCATATAAAGAAGGAGAAAAATATATGAGAAAAATAAAACTATTGAGTATCATTTTATCAATCTTTGTGGCTGTTATTTTGATGCTTGCAAGCAATGCATTTGCAGGAACAGGGACGGGTGAGCTTGGAGATGCTTACGCAGGCGGTTACAAACTGACCATTACTTCAGAAGGTTTGCCGGAGTCTGTTCGTGTTGACATTAATCCGCATCAAGGCTTTGCATATGTAAATGATGGGCTTGAAATCTATTCAGATTTCTTGTACGGCTATCAACTAAAAGATGACGGTGGCAACGATATCAACACATTAAATGGTGAGCCTGCAACCATACTTATTTCCAAAGGGGGATTGGTTGAAGGAACGACCTATGATGTGTATTACTTTGATGAGCAGGTTGGAGATGACTGGTGGATAACCTATTCAATTGATGAAAGTTTAAACGGAACGCAGGCAGAAGTTGTGGAAAAGGAAGATGGAAAACTATATATCCAATTAACAACTACCTCATTAAAGAAATTTGCCTTAAACCAACATATGAGTTCAACATATGAAACTGCATTAGAAGAAATTACGAAAGACGGTGTTTATGAATTAAATGCCGCAGACCCAACGGATTATGAATATTTTCCCGCATTTGCATACTTTACAGCAGTAAATAATATGGGACTTGGATATTCCCTAGAACCGATTTACGGCAATTCAACATCAGCAACATCGAAAAGCTATGCGGCTTTATCCTTTGATGATATACCAAATGAGAAACACATAGTAGAATATCAATATAAATATGATGAGATAGATTCCAAAATCAAAGCTTTAATAGATGAAATAACGGAAGCATGTAAAGATGAGGGCGCACCAAGTCTAATGAAGTGGTTTACGGTTGAGGATTTAAGTTATATCAATTATTTAAACAGTTATGCTAGCGAAGAAACCTTGGTTTATTATTCAAGTGAATTAAAAGATACGTTTAAAGATTCAAACTTTATTCCTTACTTCGATTACCAAATGGGAGATGCCGCACCGTTCAATCTTCAATGCGGGGGATTTATTACAGTATTCTATAATGGTGATTTATATCCGCTTGGATTTGACGGAGGATATACATTAAAGCAAGTAATATATGTTCCAAGCGATACTGAAAATTCAGATGCAGCTTTAATTGCTGCTGCTAAAGAAAGAATTGCAAATTATTTAGGAATTGATGAAAGCGAAGTTATATTAACCGTTGCGGGCACTAGAGAATCTCTAGATACCAATTGGGATAACTATGATGAAGCTAATATTTCTGATAATTATTACAACTTAGAGATTAATGGTCAAATAGTAGATATTGTAATTGAAAGAAACAGTGATAAAGCAACAGAGCTTGAATTTAAAACCCGTGATATATTAACAGAAGTAGAAATAAATTCAAAGTCAGGATCAATTCCGTTTGATACTGCAATTGAAGTAAGCAAACTAGCTTCAGGTACGGAATACGATAAGATTATGAGAATTCTTGAGCTTACCGAAAGCGAAATGTTTAATTTAGATTTGCATTCTAATTCACTAGATGTATATATTGCTGGATTAGAAACTGGTGCTTTCGAAGTAAAAATACCAATTTCAGATGCATTTAAAGGAAAAGACTTAGTTGTTTATTATGTGGATGAAGATAATAATAAAGTAGAACACCCAGTTACAGTTGAAGGCGATTATGCAATATTTACTACGGACCACTTTAGTATTTATACTTTGGCTGAAAAAGTTGCAGCTTTGCCTGAGCAAGAAGCTGAACCAAGTCCTACCCCTGAAACGGAAGATCCAAGTACGCCAGCTCCTACACCTGGAACTGAAGAACCAAATACACCAAGCCCCACACCTGGAACTCCTTCGACTGGAGAACCGAACACACCAGTTCCTACGCCTGCTACCGAAGAACCAGATGCAAAAGATACCTCACCAAAAACAGGAGATATAAATATACTGCTAATAGTAATTACAAGTACGCTTGCAATTATAGGAATTGTAGCAGTTGCAAAGATAAGAAATAAAACAGATAAAGAAATATAACGATATAAATAATGCGGGGGCTGGATATCATCCAGCCCTTATTTAAATTGTTGATACAAAAAACACAATTTGATTGCGTTTCTAAATAGGATTTGGTATAATAAAAATCGTGTGAATATATACATATCATAATAAATGGAGGTAACAATGGAAAAAGAAAACTGTTGTGCTTGCGGTAATAGCAAGAAAGATGAAAAATTAGAAAAAA
>JAISHG010000078.1 GCA_031262685.1 Lachnospiraceae bacterium
AATTCAAAAGCGTACTTGATTCTTCTTTCCGACTCTTCCTTGTTACCATCTACAAGTGCAAGGTCATGACAAATTACAGCAATTTCATTTAATCTTGTTGTATAATTTGAAACCGAAAAATCTATTACCCATAATTTCCCCTTTGCATCTTTCATTATATTTGTACTCATCATGTCGCCATGTACATATGCTTTGGGTAATAATTCATAATCGATTTGCTTAACCTTTTCATATATTGGCTCTAATAATCCTATATATTCATTATCTAAATAGTCTCTTTTCTTTTCAAATTCCAGACAGAAACCTGTTATAGCCCAAGAGTCATATATAAATTGTGGCTTATAATCAATTTTGCTTAATCTAGTTGCAATGTCTACTATTTGAGATAATTCTTCATCTGTTGGTTTTTGCTGTAATTCAAAGAAGTTTTGTCCATCTATGTATTCCATCAACGCAACTCTAAATCTTGAATTTCCTATCTTCAAAATTGAAAGTAAGTTGTTTTGTGAGTTTTTATAAATTTTAGGTGCTGGTATATTATTCATCACTGGCACATTTATTCTATCTATAACTTCTTTTACTTCTTTATCGTCTCTTGAATTTGTGAACACTTTAACAAAATACTTACCTACCATAGTTTCTAATATTGCGTTAAAATCTTCATAACCCGTTTCAATTACCGTTGTATTTATGAATTCGCCTAAATTATACTCTTTACAAATTTCTGATGAGAGAATATCTATATTCTCAATCTTATCAATTCTTTCATAAAAACTATTCATACTGCAACTATTCCCTTTCATATGTTTTTTTAAATTTTCTATAAATCTATTGTCATAATTCTAGGTATGCATTCTTTATTTATGTACAAATCACAGTTCAAGCAATTATCACTAATCAAATAATCTTTATCATTGTTATTGTAAAATTCAAAACCATTTTTTAGGTATATTTCATATACATGTGCTATTAAATAAATCTTTTTAATATTTAATTCTTTCATCCTCCTTAGAATAGTTTTAATCAATTGGGTTGCATAGCCTTTATGTCTGTATTCTTCTTTAACTGCTAATTGCTCTAGTATATAATCTCCAACTTTGCTTTTACAAATAGAAGCCGATCCTATTAAATCATTATCGCTAGTTAATTCCAACGCAAAAAATGGCTCATTTATATAGCATTTATTTGTTTCATCATATTCAACGCCATTATCAAAAGCAAACTCTAAAATTTTATTATAATCAGTTGTTTGAGCAATTTTTATATCCATCTTAATTCTTCCTTTTTTATATATTTATTTCATCAGCATCGTTTGGAATGTTAACATCGCCGCTATCTAGCACTTCATAATCTCCTCTATGAACCGCAAAGAATTTACAGCTAGTATATTTTTTCGCATATTCTTTTAAATCTTCGAATGAGATATGATTATCATTATTTATAGGATTTAACCATGTAGTATCAACAAGCATATAATCGGCTAATTCGCACATTCTAAAAAAGTTATCTGTAATTCCTGTATCTCCAGTGTATCCTAAAATTGTATTACTGTTTTTTAAAAGATATCCGTATGTAGGAATACAGTTCCCGTGCTTTAATTCTATAGCTGTAATTTCATAATTTCCAAAAATATATTTAGAATCTTTTTGCAATTCAATAAACTCAACATTATATTTTTCTTCTATATCTTCAAATGCATTTATATCTCCATCACCAAATGAAAATTCAAGCATGTCTATTACTTTTCTTCTACCTCCTACAGGTAAAATTATATATAGTTTCTCACTGCATTCTTTTCTTATTTTTTTCCCCATCAACAAATTCGGTATATCAAAGAAATGGTCTGCATGATAATGTGAAATAACTAAACATTTTATATTTTTTACTTGCAGTTTTAGTCTTTCCAATTGCTTTACTGTTCCCATTCCGCAATCAAATAAAATTTTATCATCTACCAAAAAACTTGTATTTGCTCTTGTAGTTGAACCCATTGTCCCAGTCCCTATAAATTTAACTTTCATACTTTTAATCCCTTCTTTTTTCTGCTATAACTCTAATCTACTAATCCATTTTATAATACGATTGTTACGATTTCTATTTTACAGCCTTGTTTTTTATATAACTTTCTGTAAATTCCTCCTGAAGTATGTCCATAAGAATAATATCATAATACTTTCCATTTACGTACATACATTTTCGTCTTCTTCCGGTTTCTACAAATCCGCATGCTTTGTAACATGCTTTTGCCCTTTCGTTAAATTCAAAAACGGTAAGTTTAATATTATGCAGATTTATATAATTAAACCCAAAATCTAGCATAAGTTTAATTGCGTCTGTTCCATAACCTTTATTTCTAGCATAGTCTTCCCCTATAAATATCCCTAGTATAGCAGTCCTGAAAATATTGTTTATATTTTCTAGTGATATTGTCCCAATCAATTCGTCGTTTTCTAGTGTAACAATAGCAAATTGTAGATTTTCTTTGCCAATGTTTTCAAACCACTTTTTTTCTTCCGACAAAGTTATAATCATATCAGTTCTGCCTGTATAATCTGTAACTTCAAAATCATTTAGCCATTTCACAAATTTATCAGAATCTTCCTCATTCATTGGTGATAAATATACTTTCTCTCCTACCAATTTTTTAAAATATTTCATTACACCACACCCTTTCTTCTTGGCACCTGTGGGCAGGTGCCCCTACATTTTATTTTAGACTTCTTTCTAATATTTCAATTCTCAAATCACTTGTTTTTATTCTTACTTTTGCTCCTATTGGTATTACTGTGTTAACATTGAAGTGTCCAAAATCATTACACTTTAGTATTGGGAAATTGTATTCTTTAGTTACTTTTAATAGTATATCTTCCATTTGTATTTTATTTTCGTTATCCTTCTGTAACCCTTTTATATAACCGAT
>JAISHG010000090.1 GCA_031262685.1 Lachnospiraceae bacterium
GAAGAACAGATTTCTAATTTGGAGGGACAAGATGGGGTAACACTTTCGGGTGGAGACCCTTTTTTCCAAGTGGAAGCTTCATTGGAAATTGCAAGGTACTGTAAAAGTATTGGATTAAATGTATGGGCATATACGGGCTTTAAGTATGAAGAGTTAATAAGCAACAACAAAACAAAAGAATTGCTTAAAAACATAGATGTATTAGTAGATGGGAAATTTGAAAAGGATAAAAAAAGTTTAGTGTTAAGATTTAGAGGTTCTAGCAATCAACGTATAATTGATGTAAATAAAAGCCTGGAATTAGGTAAAATAGTAGTAAAAGAGGACAAGTTGGAAGAAACATATTGCAAGCCAGAAGGATTATTTATATAATTAACATCATATTGACAAAGTATGAATATTTTAATACAATGTGTATATAATAATTCCATAAGGAGGAAAACAATATGGCACAAACTACAATTAATGTTAGAATGGATGAAGAAACAAAAAAGAAAATAGAAAAAATATTTGAGGAAATGGGAATGAATATATCTACAGCATTTAATATATTCGCAAAAGCAGTAATACAAAGGAACAAAATACCATTTACAATAACGTCAGATAATTTTTTATATGATGCAGATTATAAAACATATATTGAAAAAGCTCTTGATGATGCGGATAATGATACTGATGAGTATGATTACGAAAAAGTTATTCAAGAAATGAGAGTGAAAATGAGTAATGGCAAATGAAGACTATAAATTAAAAATTTCTACACTAGCAATTAAAGATTTAACTTCCATAAGTAACTATATTAATAATGAGTTAAAAAATAATATTGCATGTATAAAGTTTCTAGAGGAATTTGATATAAAGATTAAAGAAAGATTGCTAGAGCCGTTGGCATATCCAGAGTATATGTCAACGAAAAAGAGAAACAATAAATATTATGTAATAAATGTTAAGAATTTTACTGTGTTTTATGTGGTAATGAAAGATAAAATGATAATAAAAAGAGTATTATATAGTAAAAGAAATTTTAGTAAATTCATATAATAAATGCAAGGTGGGGGAAATGCCAGAAAAATACGAGATAATGGTAATAAAAAAGAGAGTGCATTGGAAGCATATATTTCTAGTTATAGGTATATGCTTGATTCTCGTTTCTATGGTATTAGGTGTAGTAAAAGCAAGAAAAGATAATGAAAATGCGTTGGCAAAAATTAAACAAGAGCAAGAACAAAAAATTGCAGAAGAAAAAAGAAAAGAAGAAGAGGAATTAGAAAGAGAAAAAAATACAATACAAGTAAAGATAGCAAAATATACTGAAGCTGGAGCAAATAATATAAAAAATATTTATACCAGTGATTATAAAAGGGTATTTATGACTTTTGATGACGGACCATCTGCCAATAATACTCCTCAAATATTAGACATATTGGCAAAAAACGACATAAAAGCAAGCTTTTTCGTTTTAGGAAGTAGAGTAGAACAAAATCCAAGTGTGGTAAAACGTGCATTTAAGGAAGGACATTTTATTGCAAATCATGGCTATTCGCACGTGTATAATAATATTTATGCCACATATGAAAATTTATTATACGAATACAATATTACAGAAAGTATTGTGCGAAATGCTATAAATGAGCCTAGCTATAAATCAGTTATTTTTAGATTCCCAGGAGGCTCTTCTGGAGGTATATATAATAGCCAAAAAAAATTATACAAAAATGACTTGCTAGTACAAGAAATTATGTATGTAGATTGGAATTCTTTAAGCCAAGATTCAACAGGAAAATATACTATAGAAGAAATGATGCAAAATATAATAAATACATCAAATGGTAAAAATAGTGTGGTACTGCTTTTGCATGATGCGGCAGATAAAGAGTTAACTGTACAAATGTTACAGCAAATAATAGATTATTTCAAAAATGACGGATATGTATTTCAGAATTTTTATGATGTACTTGATTACGATTTGGTAGATGTTACACGAGAAAAATAACATTGGAGGAGATGTATGATAAATCAATTTTCCAGAACAGAAATGTTAATAGGTAAAGAAGCGGTAAAGAAATTATCAGAAACTAAAGTAGCGGTTTTTGGAATTGGTGGGGTTGGCTCTTTTGTAGTAGATGGATTGGTAAGAGCGGGAATTGGCAAATTTGTGCTAGTTGACCACGACGTAATATCTTTAAGCAATATAAATAGGCAAATACATGCTACTACTAAAACAGTTGGAAATTATAAAGTGGATGAAATGAAAAAGAGAATATTAGATATAAATCCTGACGCTAAAGTAGATACATATAAAGAGTTTTACATGCCAAATTCTGAAGAAAAAATATTAGACAATACTATAAATTATATTGTGGATGCAATAGATACTGTCACATCAAAAATAGAATTAGTAATGGGTGCCAAAAAATTAGGAATACCTATAATATCTTCTATGGGAACAGGAAATAAATTAGAACCACTAAGGTTTGAAATAACAGATATTTATAAAACTAACATATGTCCTTTGGCAAAAGTAATGAGAAAAGAACTTAAAAAAAGAGGAATCGAAAGTTTAAAAGTGCTTTATTCTAAGGAAGAGCCAATAAAAATAAAAGATATAAATGAAGAGGATAAAGAAGATATAGGAAAAAAACATGTGCCGGGAAGTATATCTTTCGTTCC
Source organism: Lachnospiraceae bacterium (assembly GCA_031262685.1). Taxonomy (GTDB): domain Bacteria; phylum Bacillota; class Clostridia; order TANB77; family CAG-508; genus CAKPQL01. Next base: position 2,671 of record JAISHG010000090.1, read on the forward strand.
ATCTGTAGCAGGATTAACAATAGCAGGAGAAGTTATAAAAGATATAATTATTTTATAAGTAAATGGAAAATCTTTCTATTGACAGTTTGTACTATTGGGGTTAAAATAATACGTGGTTGAAATATAAACTAGAATTAAATTAGTAAATATATTTTGAACATTGAAAATAAAATAGAAAGAGGTGCATATTATGAATACAATCATAATTGTTGTAGTCACCTTTCTAATCTCAATAGCAGCTGGAATACCTGTAGGG
>JAISHG010000110.1 GCA_031262685.1 Lachnospiraceae bacterium
CCTTCATATACAAGTCCAAGAATTGGATTTGGTTTAACACCACCTAATTCAATAAACGAAATATTCATGTTAGTTAGTTCAGATTTAACTGTATCTAATAAGCCGCTTCTTACTACAGAACCGCCACCATAATGTATTAAAACTTTACTTCCTCCAAATTTTTTAACTAACTTACCTACTTCTTTTTCTTTGCCTTTTCCAAATGCAAAATATGTAGAACTACAGAAATCAAAATTATTCATTACACTTCTTTCCTTCCTTAAACTTATTTTAGTCTATCCAAGTTACTTTTTCTTCTTCGTAAAATCCTCTTGAGCCAAATTCTTCTGCCGGTTTTCCTACTGCTATTACATTAAAAGGAACTATGTTTTCTGGTAAATTAAATAGTTTCCTAAAGTTTGCAACTTTATCTTCCTTTGGATATACTCCGCACCAACATGTTCCAAGTTCTAATTCTGTTGCTTGTAAAAGCATATTTTCTGTTACCGCGCCGCAGTCTTCAGGAAAATACCCTTCTGATATTTCGTTTTGTAGGTTTAAATCTGCACACACAATTATTGCCAAACTTGCTGTTTCAAGCATTTGTGTATATGGATGTATTTTCATTATTTCTTCTAATTTTTCTCTATTTCTTACAACAATAAACTGAAATGGTCTTGAGTTACAAGCAGATGGCGCTAGCATTCCAGCCTCTAATATAGTTTTGATTTGTTCTTCGGTTACAACTGCACCTTTTTCGTATTTTCTAATACTCTTTCTTTTTTTGATAATTTCATTAACTGACATAAAACCTTCCTCCTTTTTTAATATTTCATAAACATAACTAGGACTTTCTAAATAATAGCCTGTTTCAACATCTTCAATCTTTTTTGATATATTAGTATCGAAAAAACTTTTTAATGCATCTTCCACTAAAATATTTTTATCTTCAGCTATATAACTTACAATCTGTGAAATCATATTTTGTATTAAGAATTCTTGTTCCTTCGTCCTATTCATATTTTTTAACCCCCACTTTTTTCAATAGCTTTATAGCTTCTTCAGTATGAAATGAATATTGATTGCTGAGTTTTTTATACTTTAATCTTTCTTTCAATATTTCCGATGATAAAAAGCCATCTTTATATAGCGCAAACGTAGTTGCGATATCGTCATTTGCTACTGCACCAAATACTATATCATATTTATTATCATAATTTGATAGTTCGCTGGTTATGTTTTTAAAATCTTTATCTCTATTGTTGATTATAAACATTGCCCAATCATTATCTACTTCAATAAATTCTTTATATTTCAAACTCCCTAAATTTTTTTCATTGAATTCAAAGATTGTTACAGTAGGTACTCCTCCAAATCTTTTTACTGTTCGTCTTGCCATTCTTTCAGCTTGCTCTTCTATCGTTGTTACATAAAATCCCTTACCAAAATCTTTATATTTATTACATTTAGTTAGATTTATATTTTCTATTTCAAGATTCGAGCCATGAAAAACAACCATTACAGCTCACCTCCATTTTTATTACACACTGCTAAAATATCTTCTATTACATCCTCTGTATTTAATGTATGTTCTACATCATAAAATTCATCTAAAAATGCTATTCCCTTATAATCGCTTAAATATTTATATGTATCATATATGCTAATATTATATTTTTTTGCAATCATATTTAATATCATTACAAAATAGTAAATTTCTTTTTTTAATTCCATATTATCATCACCTTTAAAATTATATCATATTATATAGATTTATTGCATTGCATTTATTACTTTTTCCATTTGCTCTCTAGTTCCTATTGTGATTCGTATCCAGTCTTTGTTCCAACCGCTACCAAAATAGCGTACATATATGCCAGTTTCTTTTAATTTATCTACATATTCTTTAGCAGGCATCCCTCTGTTTTCAATTTTTACCCATACGAAATTTGTAACTGATGGAATAGTAATAAAGTTATTTTCATGTAGTCTTATAACAAACCACTCTCTAGTAGAATTTATTTTAGATATGTTTTCTTTTACTTCATTCTCGTAATCTAGAACTGTTTCCCCCGCCTTTAAAGATAGTCTGTTTACACCAACAATCCCAAAAGTGTCCTTAAGTGTAGACAGTGCATTTATAATATCTTTATGTGCAACTGCGTAACCTAGCCTATATCCCGCCATCCCATAAGATTTTGAGAACGAACGTGTAATAAGCAAATTATCGTATTTTTCTACTAATTGTACTGCGCTTTCTCCTCCAAAATCTACATACGCTTCGTCTACAACTACTAACCTCTTACCATTATGAAATTTTACTAACTCTTCTACTGAAGAAAGACTTAATACTAAACCTGTTGTATTAGGATTTGCAATATATACTCCGCTACACTCCTCAGTTTGTAAGCCCTTTACATCAATCTGAAAATTTTCAAGATTTGCAACTGTTCTATATTTAGCAGAATATAGTTCCGCCCAAACGTCTGGGCAATATGTAATAGAGGGGAAAATAAATGGTTTTTCACAGTTTTCAAAAAATGCCTGAACCAAAAATGCTAAAACTTCATCGCTTCCGTTCGCAACAAAAATATTTTCATTGGTTAGTTTTAAGCTAAAGTCTTTATTTAATTTAATAGCAAGTTTGTTTTTTAAATCTGTGCAATTTGCATCTGGATACAAATTCATATTGTCAAGCTCTTGTAAGACTGCAGTTTGAATTTCTTTAGGAAGTTTATGTGGGCTTTCATTACTATTTAGCTTAATTGCATCTTTATTCTTTGGTAACTCTCCTATTGAATCTACAGGTAAATTCTTGATTTTTTCGGTTTCAAATATCATATTAAATATTCTCCTCTCCAAAGTCATAGTTATACTCTATATCTGCTAATTGCTGAGTTATTCCACAGCCACCGCATTTCGGACATCCAACGCATTCTTTAACATTTAATTTATGTTTTTTTATTTCATTATCAGCAAATAAACTTGCAATAAGTATTGTATCTATATCTGTTTTCGGGTAATTTGCCATCTTGCTTTTGTCGTTAGGTTTAAAAGGGTATATTTCGGGAATTACACCAATTTTAGATACTTCTTTAATTGCGTTGTACGTTTCGGTTAAATCTTCAACTCCAACAATTATTCCACAAACCACTTTGTTTTTTCCAAAAACTTCTATAGCGTTTTTATATGCCTCTAGGTACTCTTCCTTAGTAAACTTTCCCTTTATAGGCATAAGTTCTTTTCGAATGTCGTCGTTCCAAAACTCAATGTTTGTTACAACTCCATTAACCCCTGATTGCTTTAATTTTTCGAATACTTCTTTACTTGCTTCTATTTCTGGCGGAGACATTTCTATAGCAATAGGAACATTTTTGTTTTTATCTCTAATTGCTTTAACGAATGGCAAATATTGATATGCCCCTCTGTCTTTGGTTAAAGTATTTCCTCCTGTTAGGTTTATATTTTGTATGTTTGCATCTGTTGCAACAAGAGAAAGTGTATTTATAAGGTTGCTTTTTCGCTCTGATCTTTCCTTTTCTTCCGATTCTTTTCCTATAGCACAAAATGCACACGGTCCGCCCATATTAAAATATACACAACCCGTTGTAATTGAGGCAATTGCTGTATGTTCTCCTTCGTGCTGTACAAAAGTTCCCTGGTTTTTTATGCCATTTCCTAAATCTTCTTTGTACCAAGTTGGTATTTCCCATTTTAACTCGATTGGTGTTTTATAATTATCTCTAGAATCAACAATGTAAATCTTGTCTTGGTTTTTTTCTAAATGATACGGAGATTGTTTTGATATTTTACTTTCCTCTCCAAAATGAACTCCAACAGATAATGATATATTAGTCCCGTAAAACATAATTTGCAACCCACTATTTCCAGTTCTACGAACATCTAGCGGATTTTGAGATAAGTATATTTTAGTTAATAAATTTTCTTCATCGTTTGCAATACCATTACATAAAATATCTATTTTTCTATATATTAGTGGAAACTCTGTTTTAAACTGATTAACAATGTTTTGTGAATTACTCAACTTCTTACCATCTCCTAAAATATATTTTATATTTTAATCTTCTAATAATTCCACCTCTGTTACGTTGTGTGAAAGTAGTTCCATGTTTTCATCGAACTCGAAAAAGCCTTTTACTTTTTTGCCCTCTAACACTTGTGGTAACCAATGTTGGTCATCTTGAAACATTTTAGAGTATGGAATTTCTTTTATGCTAACCCATTCTGGTTTCATTTCCTCAGTTTCTATTGGCTCTCCATCCCATTTTGTAGCAGTATAGATATGTAGATGCATATTCACTTTATTCTCTTTATAAAACTCAATATAATCTAACTTCCCTACTTTTTCAAACTCTGTTGGTATTACACCTATTTCTTCGTTTGTTTCTCTAATCATTGCATCTACAGCTGTTTCACCTTTTTCTAATTTCCCTCCAACGCCATTAAGTTTGCCTTTTCCAAAACCGCGTTTTTTTAAAGCAATTAGAATTTTATTGTTATTTCTTAAAATAAGTAATGTCGCTTCCATATTATCCATACTTATTCCTCCGTTTTATTTTTAGTCTCTTACAACTTTTTTAAATTACTTGCTCTCGATATTATACCATAGCCAAATTTTTCGTTTATAGAATCTACTGTTTTGTCTAGTTTCTTTTGCTTTTCGTTTGAAAACACTGTATCGAATATGTTTAATTGAATTTCGTTATTATTTACTAAGCCATCTACTCGGACGCCTATTAGCCTAACAAAATTATTTTGTAATACTTCTTCTAACAATTCTTTTGCCACTTTATATACAGTTTTTGTACTATCTGTTGCTGTTACTTTTCTTTGATGTGAATAGTTTTTGAAATCCTTCGTTTTAATTTTTACACTAACACATGTAGCAGACATATTTTCTTTTCTTAATCTATACATTGTTTCTTCTGTAAGTTTAAGTAGATACTTGCAGAGTTCATCGTAGTTATTTAAGTCTACTGATAATGTTGTTTCGTTTCCAATTCCGTTTTGGAATATGTTTTTGATAATTGATTTCCGAATCATCTATTCCATTGGCATAATTATACATCATTAAACCAAATTTTCCAAAACGTTTAGTTAAAATTTTCGGATCTGTTTTTGCCAAATCTCCAATTGTCTTTATTCCCATATCATTTAGTTTATTTATACTATTTTTACCTACCATAAATAATTCGATTACAGGAAGTCCCCACATTTTTTCTTCCACTTCTTGTTTAGATAATAATGTGTGTATTTTATTTGGTTTTTGAAAGTCTGATGCCATTTTTGCTAATAATTTATTATGTGCAACTCCAATATTTACTGTAAATTTAAGTTCTTTAGCTATTCTATCTGAAATTTCTTTTGCAATATCTAAAATACCACGTCCCATTAAAGAATTTGTCATATCTAAAAAACATTCATCAATAGAGAATCTTTCGATTTTATCTGTATAAGTAGATAATATATTATATACGTCATATGAATACTTTTTATAAACGGAAAAATCTGCAGGAAACACAAGTAAGTTTTTACACTTTCGTTTTGCATAACAAATTGGCTCTGCCGTAACAATGCCTAACGCTTTTGCCGGCATACTTTTAGCTAAAACGATGCCGTGTCTTTGAGACTCGTCTCCACCAATTATACTAGGCACTGTTCTAATATCGAATGTTTCTCCGCATTCTAATTTATGGACTGCTGTCCACGATAAAAATGCGTTATTAACATCAACATGTAAAATTATACGTTCCATAATTTCACCCAAAGCAATTATAGAATATATGTTCGTAAATGTCAATGAAATGTCCAATGAATTTTTTGTCAAAATTTATGTATAAATTTTTTCATTTTCCAAATAATAACTACAAGTTAATTTAAAGGAGGTATAATTTTGAAAGCAACAGGTGTAGTTAGAAGAATAGATGACTTAGGAAGAATAGTTATTCCTAAAGAAATTAGAAGAACATTGCATATAAAAGAAGGAGACCCATTAGAAATTTTTACAGATAAAGAAGGAGAAGTTATTTTAAAGAAATATTCCCCAATAGGAGAACTTTCCGAATTTGCCCACGGTTATGCAGAGACACTTTCTAGAACAACTGGTCATATAGCATGTATAACAGACAAAGACACTGTTATTGCAGTATCTGGCGGACCAAAAAAAGAATTACTAGAGCAAACATTGAGTCAAGAAATAGAAAAAGTTATGGAAAACAAACAAGTATATACAAGTACAGATAATAATCAACAAACATTGCCTATTACACAAAACGATACACTAAATGATAGAAAATACAATTCACAAGTTATTTACCCAATAATTTCAGATGGAGATGTTATAGGTAGCGTAATACTACTTTCTAAAGAACAAAATACAAAAATGGGAGATACTGAGCTAAAAGTAGTTCAATCTG
>JAISHG010000021.1 GCA_031262685.1 Lachnospiraceae bacterium
AAGATTTAGATAGATTAAACATAGATATGCCGGAAATTATATGCAAAGCAACAGATAACATAAAAGAAATGATAGAGTATGTTCAAGAATTAGTGAAAAACGGATATACATATGAAACATCTACGGCGATATACTTTGATGTAGAAAAATTAGATAAGTATGGCGTTTTATCGGGAATAAATTTGAATGAACAAAAAGCAGGCGCTAGGGTAGAAGTAGATTTAGAAAAAAAGAACCCATATGATTTTGCTCTTTGGATAAAGGCACCAGAAAATCATCTAATGAAATGGGATAGCCCATGGGGACTTTGTTATCCGGGTTGGCATATAGAGTGCTCTGCAATGGGAAGAAAATATTTAGGAGAGAAATTCGATATACATACAGGTGGAGTGGATTTAATACCAACGCATCATGAAAACGAAATTGCACAAAGCAAGGGTTGTACGGGAGAAATTCCTGCAAATTATTGGATGCATGGAGAATTCTTACTAATAAACGGTGGAAAAATGTCCAAAAGCTTAAATAATGCTTATTTAGTGCAAGACATAGTAGATAAAGGATATTCAGCACTTGTATATAAAATGTTATGTTTTACAACTCATTATAGAAACAAATTAAACTTTACGTGGGAAGCCATAGAGGCTGCAAACACTGCGCTTGGCAGATTAAAAGAAGGATATATAAAACACAAAAATGGAAGTAGTAGTGTTTCTAAAGAAGAGATAAATAAATACAAAAATGGATTCATGCAAGCAATAAACGATGATTTAAATATTCCTATGGCAATGAGTATAGTTTGGGATGTAGTAAAAAACAATGAAAAGTCAAAAGAGTTTGCAGAATTATTGTTAGAGTTTGATAAAGTATTAGGTTTAAATATAGATAAAACAGATTTAAAGGAAGATATTCCAGACGAAATAGTGCAGTTAGCAGAAAAAAGGCTTATTGTAAGACAAAACAAAGATTGGGCAGAATCAGATAAACTGCGAGATGAGATATTAAAAAACGGATATACAATAAAAGATACAAAAGATACATATACAATAGAAAAAATATAAAATAAAATACGATGGGGGTAATAAACGATGCAAGTAGTAAAAAGAGATGGAAGAATTGCGGAATTTAATTTAGAAAGGATAGTAAAAGCGATAATGTTAGCTATGTCTCATACACCAGCTGGAGTAGATATAGATTTAGCCAACAAAATAGCGTTAAGTGTAGAAAAGCAATTAGAAGGAAAAATGCAAACAACAGTATATGAAATACAAGATACTGTAGAGAAAAAACTAATGGGTTCATCTAGAAAAGAAGTAGCACAAGAATATATTACATACAGATATAATAGAGACGTTGCAAGAAAATCAAAAACAAAAGATATGTTTTTGGAAATAATAGAAACTAAATCAAACGATATAACTCGTGAGAATGCCAACATGAATGCAGATACACCTGCCGGTATGATGATGAAGTTTTCAAGCGAAACTACTAAACCTTTTGTAGATGATTTTTTACTTTCTACAGAAGCAAGAAAAGCACATCAAGGTGGATATATACATATTCACGACAAAGATTATTATCCAACTAAAAGTTTAACATGCCTTCAACATCCATTAAATAAATTATTAGAAGGTGGTTTTAGAGCAGGACATGGTTCTTCAAGACCTTCTAAAAGAATCGAAACAGCTAGTATGATAGGATGTATTTCTTTAGAAACTGTGCAAAATGAAATGCATGGTGGACAAGCAATTCCGAATTTTGACTATTACTTGGCTCCATACGTAAGAAGAACATTTGTAGAAGAAATAAAAAAAGTAGAGGAACTAATAGAAGGAAATCTAGCAAAACTACATGACTACCAACCTAAAGAGTATATAAAAAAAGATTTAGATGGTTTAAAAGGGGAAGAAAGATATATTCAATCTGCAATAAATGCAACAGTAGGTAGAGTACATCAAGCTATGGAGGCATTTATACATAATATGAATACGATACATTCAAGGGGCGGAAATCAAGTAGTATTTAGTTCAATAAATTATGGAACAGATACAACGCCAGAAGGAAGATGCATAATAAGAGAAATGTTAGCCTCAACAGAAAGAGGTGTTGGAAATGGAGAAACACCAATATTCCCAATACAAATATTTAAGAAAAAAAGAGGAGTAAACTATCTTCCTGAAGATAGAAATTACGACTTATATAAATATGCTTGTAAAGTTACATCAAAAAGGTTTTTCCCTAACTTTGTAAATTTAGATGCAACATTTAATCAGCATGAAAAATGGGATGAAAAAGATCCTAATAGAGGTTATTACGAAGTTGCAACAATGGGATGTAGAACAAGAGTGTTTGCAAATAGACATGGTGAAAAAACTTCTGTAGGAAGAGGAAATATATCTTTTACGACAGTTAATTTAGTAAAATTAGCAATAGAGTCTGCATATGAAGCACAAGAAAAATTAGAATTAAAATTTGATCTAGGTGCTGGTAGTGAAGAACACATGACGCAAAAGTATAATAAGACAGTTAAAGAGATTTTTATGCAAAAACTAGACGACTATTTGGGAATTGCAGCAAGACAATTATTTGATAGATACAAGTTTCAATCTACAGCCATAGCAAAACAATTTCCACTACTAATGTCAGGATTATGGCAAGATAGCGAAAAATTAAAACCAGAAGATACAATAGCCGATGTTTTAAAACAAGGAACTTTGAGCATAGGTTTTATTGGACTAGCAGAAGCATTAACAGCTTTAACAGGAAAACATCATGCAGAGTCTGATACTTCGCAAGAATTAGGATTAGAAATAGTTGGAAGAATGAATGATGCATGTAATAAATTTTCAGACAAATATGATTTAAACTATTCATTGTTAGCTACACCAGCAGAAGGATTATCTGGAAGATTTACTAGAATGGATAAAAAACAATTCGGAAATATAATTGGGGTAACAGATAAAGATTATTATACAAATAGTAACCATGTTCCAGTATGGTATAAATGTACAGCGGAGAAGAAAGCAAAAACCGAGGCACCATATCATAAGTTAACACCAGCGGGACATATATTTTATATAGAATTAGATGGTGATGCAACGCATAATCCAGAAACTATAGAAGCTGTAGTGGATTTGATGGATAAATATAATATGGGATATGGGTCAATAAATCATACTAGGTCAAGATGTTTAAACTGTGGATTTGAAAATTCAGACAAAGACTTAAAATTATGTCCAATATGCGGTAGCGACAATATAGATACAATACAAAGGATAACAGGATATTTAGTAGGGACAACCTCTAGATGGAATAAAGGCAAATTAGCAGAACTTCATGATAGAGTAACACATAATTAATTTTTAGGAGGAGAAAGAAATGGAAAACATTAAAATTTTTGCCTGTAAATCGGCGGAGAGTTTTACAAAAGAAATATGTGATCACTTGGGATTGCCATTAGGTCAAATGGATTCGTTTAAATTTAAAAACGATAATAATTTTATTCAAATAAAGGAGACCGTAAGAGAGCAAGATGTGTACATAGTACAAACGGTGCAACCACCAGTTAATGAAAGAATAATGGAATTACTAATTACAATAGATGCAGTAAAAAGAGCCTCAGCAGCAAGAATAAATGTAGTACTACCATATTTTCCATATTCAAGGTCAGACAAAAAAGATCAGCCACGTGTTCCAGTAACGGCAAAACTCATTGCATCAATATTAGAAGCAGCAGGAGCAAACAGAGTTCTTACATGTGATTTGCATAATCCAGCAATACAAGCATATTTTAATATCAATTGTGATAAACTACAAGCACAGTATTTACTTAGAACATATTTTAAAGATAAAAAAATAGAAGATATGGTAATAGTTGCAACAGATGCAGGAAGTTCAAAAAAAGCATACAAATATGCAGAATTCTTTAATTGTCCTATAGCACTTGTAGATAAAAGAAGAACAGGAAATGATGATAAAGCAATCGCAACAACAATAATAGGAGATGTAGAAGGAAAAAATGCCATAATATTTGACGATGAAGTAGATACAGCAGGATCGCTTACAGAAACAGCGAACTTATTAGAGAAGTTTGGTGCTAAAAAAATATATGCAGGATGTACTCATGGAGTATTATCTGGGCCAGCAATAGAAAGAATTGCAAAATCTGCAATCTCAGAATTGGTAGTAACAAATACAATTCCTGTAACACAGGAAAAACGAATAGACAAAATAACAGTTCTTTCAATAGCAGGACTTTTTGCAGAGGCAATAAAGAGAATAAATGAGGCAAAGCCTTTAGGAACAATTTACGAATAGTACT
>JAISHG010000048.1 GCA_031262685.1 Lachnospiraceae bacterium
CCTGGCTCTCCAATTAAACATGGATTGTTTTTTGTTCTTCTTGATAATATTTGTATTACTCTTTCTATTTCAGACTTTCTACCTATTACTGGGTCTAGCTTTCCGGCTTTTGCAGATTCTGTTAAATCATTTCCAAATTGATTTAGAGTTGGAGTAGAGTTATAGTTACTTGGCTTTGAATCTTGCGCTTTATCTGGCGCGCTAGTTTCGTAGTTGTTTAATACTTTTACTATTTCATTATATAGTTTTTGAGGATTTACATCTAATTCAAGAAGTATTCTAACTGCTATACTATCTACTTCGCGCATTATCCCTATTAAAATGTGTTCTGTTCCTATATAATCAGAACCCATTTTTTTTGCTTCTCTAAATGAATTTTCTATAACTCTTTTTGTTCTTGGAGTAAACCCTATTGTAGATTCAAGAGGCTCCTCTAATTCTTGCTTTCCAACTAATTCTTCGATTTTATCTAGTACATTTTCAACTGTTACATTTTGTTTTTCTAAAACCTTACTTGCAACTCCTGTTCCTTCCTTAATTAAGCCATAAAGAATATGCTCTGTTCCCACATAATTGTGACCTAGCTGCAGCGCTAATTCGTTTGCGATTTTCACTACTTTTTCAGCTCTTTTAGTAAATTTATATATCATAAATATCATCCCTTTCTTTTTAATTTTCTGATACTATTTTCTTTATAATTTCTGAACGTTTAATATCTCTCTCATTCGTATCCGCAAGAACATTTCCGTAATATTTTTGCAAATTTGCTGGCTTTGTATAAATTTCTAGTTTATTAACTTTTAAATCCGTTAATTCTTTTATTATGCCCAAGTCGCAGCCTAATCTTATTTGCGAAAGCAGTGTGCTACACTCTTCGGAGCTTATTTTTTTGCAATTCGTTAAAAGTCCAAATGCTCTATATATTTTATCTTCTAATTCTATTCCCGATTTAGCTAAATATTTCCTTGCTAGCCTTTCTTGTTCAATAATTTTTTCTGTTATTAGTTTTATGTTTTTTACAATTTCTTCTTCTGATATTCCTAATGTTTGTTTATTAGAAACCTGATACATATTGCCTTTACTTGTGCTTCCTTCGCCGTATATACCTCTTATTGTCATTCCGAAACTGTCTCCAGTTTCGAGAATTTTGCTTATGTTTCCTGTTAGAGTTAATGCTGGCAAATGCACCATTACAGAAGCGCGAAGCGCTGTTCCTACATTTGTAGGGCAACTTGTTAAAAATCCATATTTATCTGTATAGGCATAGTTTAATTCGTTTTCTATGACTTTATCTATGTCTTGTATAAGACTAAGTAAAGATTCTAACTCTAGCCCTGCAGAAAATACTTGTATTCTCAAATGATCCTCTTCGTTGATCATTATACATATATTTTCGTCTTCGTTTACGGCTATGGCTTTTACTTCAGTATTATTTAATGCAAATTCTGGACTTAATATATGTTTTTCTATTAAACTCATTATTGTTACATCATCTATATCTTTTAGTTTAAGTAGTTTTAAGCCATGCCCAATTTTAGGAATTATTTCGCCTAATTTATCTATTATTTCTAGCGCATCTTGCTTGGTTATTTTAAATACAAATGGATATTCTATTATGTTTCTTGCCAAACGAATTCTTGTGCTTACTACTACATCTGATTCTTTTCCTGTTTGTAAATACCAATTTAACATTTTAATCATTCCTTTCTGTTAGGTGCATATTGTAATTATGGTTCGCAATGCTCACCGCTACATCTAGGTGCCCACATTCTATTTTTCCATCTTTTTAATTTCGTCTCTGACTATAGCCGCCTGTTCATAATTTTCTTCTTGTATTAGTTTTTTTAATTCTTGCTTTAATTCTTCTAATTTATCTACTTTTGTAGTTGCTTTTGCTTTTGTGGTTTTAGTCTTTTTTAATATAGTAATTTCGTTTTCCTTAGATTTTCTGCCCAAATAAGTATTTTCGCCATGTATTCTTTTTAGTATTGGATCGATTTTATTTTCGAATACATTATAACAATTAGCACATCCAAATTTACCTGTTTTCATAAACTCATCGTATGTTGTATTGCAATTTTCGCATTTTATTTCTTTAACTTCTGGCATAAATGTTAGTATATTTGAACTATTATATTCATTTAACATATCTCCGAAAAAACTAGAAAAACTTATTGGAATATTGAAATCCATTTTGTTTACTCCCATCTTTTCTCTGCATTCATCACATAGTATAATCTCTTTTTTAACTCCATTTATATTTTGTTTATATATAAAATTTGCTTCATTTTTTAAGCAATTCTGACATTTCATATTAAGCACATCCTTCCTTTTTATGTATGTTTTCTTTAGAATAGTGCAATTATATTTCTTTTTTCCAAATTGTTCAAACTAAAATTTTAGCACTCTATTTGTTTGAGTGCTAATTGATATCCATTTTTTAATTTTATCTTTTGTTATCTTTATATTTCTTAATTTTTCTCTTGGTATCACTTGTTTTTATCGGGTCGTCGGGGACGCCGACCCCTACATTTATTTTAATCGTTTTCATCTTTTGTTATATTCTCTAATTTTTTTGACTTTGCTTTTTGCTCTTTTGGCGGTAACCATTGATGTTCTGTGCATACAAATTCGCCGTACTTTGTAGCATCTTCCCCTAGCTCTCCTAACTTCGTCTTTTTATCTTGCATAAATTCCACCTACCCTTTATTTCTATAAGGTAATTATTTCCATTATACATGGTATTATTCAGTTATCTATAAAAAATATTGAAAAAGCAAATAGGAGGAAATATCCCCCTACTTGCTTTTTGTTTTGGATTTACTTATTTGGTATCTTAGGAGTTTTCAAGAAACTTCCGCATTTCTGCTTTGTAGCTTTCAACTCCGGGTTGGTCAAACGGATTGACGCCGACCATGTAGCAATACGTCACGCAAGCAAACATATGCGTCTGCATAAAATAACCGATATCATAGATGGTTTGGTCCAAGTAAAATGCTTGGACGCCGACCCTGCCGTTTAGATGAGCAGCAATTGTTCCTTCAACCATTGCCTTGTTATACTTTGCATATTTCTGATAAATCGGATTATCGCCGTTAGGTTGCGGCAAGATAACAAATGTTTCTGTAATCAAGCCTCCCGATTCTTGTACCCCTTGACCGTTATAGTGCAAAGCCTCAGAGAATACGTCTTTTGCACCAAACAATCCCTTATCGTCTTTCCGACTGCTTTCGCAGTAAAGTTGAACTAACCAGTTCAGAAGTGAGCCGGCAGCGGTATCGTTTGTAATAAAATACTGCAACGCCTTACCTCGTACCGATTGCTCATTAAGAGCGATCGCGTAGTTTAATGCGTCATTATAGGATTGGGTTGCCTTTTCTTGCATGTTTTTACGGCAAATACCTAACTTTCGTACTCGATTTTTTGATGTTTAAGTACAAAATTAACGCAAAAGAAAGTTTGAGTTGTGTATAAAAAATTTTATACTTTTATATGCAATAATAAAGATACAACGATATCTAAATAGTAATTATTTATTTGGATCGAACTTAATCCTTTAATTTTTCGCTTTTCATAATTTCACTATTCTCTTCAGCAATTCAGTTATTTCAATCAATAACGTTTTATGAAATTGTCTTATACTATCACTAACATAATTTATAATCCTAGATTAATTTTGGAGAGCATATAATCTTTATCCTATTTTTTTAGACTTTATTAAGTATTCTCGTACATAATATGCCTTAGAAGACGCACACTCTACAAGAGAATTAAGAATTTTTTCACATATATTATATATTTGATTTTGTAATGTGTTGTTCTCTAGATTAATTATATATGAATGAAGTATATTTTCTAAGTAAAATATACTATTATTACTTTTTTTAAGATTATTCTCAATTTCTTTTTCAGATAATCCATTAAAAGTTAATAACCCTTCATTTAATATTAACTTAGGAAAGTTATATATAAGCGAAGATATACCTTCAAATACTAATGGATTTTGGATTGATTCTTTTGTAAAATCGCAAATATATCTAACCCCTTCTTTTATAGGCGGATTTTTGAAATCTATTGATTGCCATGGAGTATCCAAATATATATACTCTTCTAAAATTTTCCTTCTCTCATCATATTTATAATTTTCTCCTTTATTAAGTTCTTTCGAAATCTCTCTCATTATGTCTGATATAAAATTCCAAAATCCCCAGTATTTCTTTGAATCTTTTTCTCTTTCAGTTAATCGTTTATAATGAATTAATGTCCATTTCATAAAATCTGGAGCATTATTACATGCTATTTTTATGGATTCATAATACTTTTCTAAATCGCATTTTTCCATTTGATAAAAATAATTACCAAAAAAAATTGTGTAATAATTTCGAACATTAAAGTATTCACTATTTTTATTTCTATCCTCTTTTCTATAATCATGTATATCTTTTTCAGCCAAAGAGATTCTGGTTAATGTATTTTTAATTATCTCATCAAAATCTTTATTATAGTTCTTAGGCAACATTAGCATTCTCATAGTTATAGCATATAATGAACAGTCTTCTTCGTTGCCATCTATTCTTGAAAAATCGGATATCTTTATTAAATCTTTTCTTATATTATTTATCCAATTAGAATAACTACATTTAAGTTTCATTTTTTTATTATATATGATTGTTCTAGCTTCTATTTGCTTTTTAATATCTAATAAATCAAAATAAATAATTACATTAATAAGTTTTTCTACTATATTCTTATTAATTTCCCATAGATATTTCCCTATTCCAATTGCAGTGTGCAATCTAACATCAACATCGCAACAAGTTAATCCCGTTATTAATAGTTTAACTAATTCATTTTCTGTTAGATAGTCGGAAAAGAGAGGAAAGATCTCAGATACAATCCAAAATCCATTATTATCAATTCTACCATTACCAGTAATTACATCTAAACTTTTGTCATATTTTTTGAATTCATTAATCATAAATTCTTTACAATATAATATTTCTTGTTCATCTAAATCTCTTCTAAAATCCTTATATATAATTGCCATCGCTTGTATTATCCCAGTATAATATAATTGACTTTTTTCATCTTTATTCAACTTAGGATAAATCCTCAACAAATCCTTTATTTCCTCAAGAAGTTTAGTTGCATTTTCAAATTTATCGAGGTTAATTTCTCCTTTTATTGCATTATAAGACCATATTTCAATTGCCATAAATCTGTTCATACGTGTTGTCTTTTCTTTATTATCTTCAACAATTTTTATCAAATTTTCATCCTTAATTTCTCCACTTGTACAAATTATTTGGTTATTTACTTCGTCTAACTCAAATTTATATTTTCTTGTATCTATCCTATTCATTCTAAATTTCCAATTTTCATCATCATGATACTGTTTATCAAGTTCGTCTATAATTTTATATACATCATCTCTTAATGTAGTAAGTTGCAATTTTACACAAAGTTCTTCTAATGTTTCCTTTCTCCACTCTCTTGTTGCAGCTTTTCTTCTATCTGCAATATATAAATTCCTAAAAATATCATTATTCATTCCAAACCAATTAGGCTCATTTTCTCCCATTTCTTGAATCATTCTTGAAATATCCATGTCATAAAAGCTATTACATTGTAAAAGAAGTAAAGAACTTTTTCCCATACTTTTATAATAAGGATGTGCTACTGATGTAAGTACTGAAGTTGTAAATACAGAATTACTGTTTGTTATTATATAGTTTATACAATATTCTATCTCATCTTGATTCTCTTTAAAATATTCAAAATTCGATATAAGATAATTTTCTAAGGACATTAATGCAGATTGTATTAGATTTGGAACATTACTAACTCCGCGATAAGCTCCCCAAAAGTTTCCAACAGCATATTGCTTTATTATTGTACCATCTTCCTTTTTTAACTCACATTTTATATTTTTTAAAATGTTTTCTTTTTCTTCTTGGTTATACTCTTTTATATAATTATTTATATAAGTTTCAGATGCTATATTACATAATTCTATTACAAAATCTATTGCTTTTTTTGGAAAATATTTAAACAAGCTTCTAAAGGGTTCTCTTTCTCCGCTTGCTGGAAAATATTCACGTATAGAACTTGATTTTAAGCCATATATGTCTTCATCACGTATACTAGAAGACATATGATGAAAAGGAAAGGACGACAAATCTTTTGGTGGTTGCTCTCTTAATAGCCATTCTCTTTTGGCTATTTTTATTAATAAATCAGGTGCATTTTTGGCAATAAAAGCAGTATCTATGCTAGAGTATATTTGTTCAGCAAAATCATCAATATAAGAATGTCTTTTTCTTTTTTCATTATTAAAAATTGTATCTTCAACAAATAAATTAAATTCTTTTGTAATTCTCTCATACGTTATCAGTACTACAGTAAACACTGTTTTAATTGATTCTTTTACAGAATAGTCATCTCTTATTTTATCAACAATAAACAAAGATAATAAACCCGCTTCTTTGGCTTCAACTGGTAATTCATTATTTATATTAATTATTGTAGACCATTCCTTTAATATATTTACACAGTGAATATACATATCAGCAGAAAGATTCTGCCTATGTACATACAAAAATTGTATAATTTGTCTCCAACATTTACCATGTGGTTTTAAATTAATAAAAGATGCTTTCTTAATTTCATTTTCGTTTTGTGCTAAAGATATTAGATCCATGTTAGGTCTTCTAGAAGTTACGCTAATCATAAAGCATACTCTCTTTAATAGTTTACAGTCTTCTTGAAATAGTAAATCTTTTAATAAATCTAAAAATATATCTAATTTATTGCTAAATATAATTGCGGATAGTGTTTCATCATACCATATACTTTTTAAATTAGTGCTATTAAATAGGTTTTGAATATATTCACTTATAAAGTCTTTTTCGTCAGTCTTTTCTTTTAGCCATAATCTATACGCCCTACATATTGATTGCTCACAGCCAATCTGCTGCAGAAACTCACTAGTATCTGAATTATAGAGCTTATACTGTTTTTCGATAAAACGCTCGATAGCCCAATCTTCAAAAACGTCATGGGATAAACATACTAGTCCATATTTTACAATTATCAATCCATCTTCTTCTAACTTTAATAATGCTTCTGGATTAAATTCATTTGCATCAACAGCATATTTCATTGTTCTTGCCCTTTTTAAAGCAATTTCAATAAAACATGTATCTCTTTTTTGCGGCATTCCATTTACTCTTTCAGCATCTTTTCTTATAACAGTATCCCATATAGCAGATTTAATTGTATCTTTACTATCTTTATCACTTATTGTATAACCGGCATTTAATATTTTATAAACAGAAGAAAGATAGAAAGGATTTTTTACTAGTTCTAATACTTCTGAATTACAAGAAATTACTTTTAATTTAGGAACTTTTTCTATAAACTCTTTAATTTCTTCTTTTAAAAAATCATTAATATCAATAACATCATAGTTTATTAAATGTTCACTAATAAAATTCATTATGATTTGTTGTACAGCATAATTTCTAACACTAGCAATAATTTTCCATTCACTATCTTTTGCAATTATTGATAATAAGTCTAAAAAAGCTTTTTTATTTTCTAACTCTACAACTTTTTCTAATGATTCTATAAACAAAATTTTCTCATTGTATAAACTTAAAGAATCAAATAATTTTTTTACACTTAAACTAATTCCCAAGCTGTTAAAAACACTTTGTATAGTTGGTTGACTTAACTCTTCAGATCTTATTGCCAAAGAATACTTATCCTTACAATGATTTTCCCAAAACTCTTTTACTACTCCTGATTTTCCGGAACCTCTTTGCCCTGTAACTAACACAAATTTATTACTTTCTAATGATTGCTGTATTTTTTGCAATTCATCATCTCTTTTTATGCTTATTCCACCAACACTATTATGCATATTTTCAAAAATTAAATTAGTATGGTTCCTTAAAATATCATAGTATTCTGTTATTTCTGAATTTTGCATTTTATCTGTTACACCTAAATCTTTTTTTGCATTTTCTATTAATACAGTTCCTGCGTTTTTGTTCATATTAGCTACGTAATAATACAGTTTTTCTGCAAAGTTATCTTGTTCCGTTAACTCTTCTAACGCAGATCTAACTGCTGTGTTAATGTGACTATCAGGAATATCAACTTCCATTATTTGTATAGTAAACACTTTAAAAAATGACCAGATTTCTGCATTTGTAATATCTCGTTTACATTTCTGTAAATGGTGTTTTATTATTTCATATTTTGCTTGTTTCTCTTTACTACTAAACTGAGGCGTATATATTTTTTTTATAAACTCGACCTCATCTTCACATGTTTTTGCCCACTCAAAGATACGTCTTACATTTTGAGAGTCAGCTTGGCTTAATGCAGAGACAATTAAAGAAATAATATCTTTATCTTTATTAAAAAGACTTTCATTATTAAAATCATTCCAAGCACTATTAATAACCTTTGAAAACTCAATATCACTTTTCGTTATAGATATCGAATGCTTTATTTGACAAAGCATTTTATCCCCATCTTCAGTATAGACAATACAATCATCGGTATCATACCCAGCATATTTTCCTTGTAACTTAATTTTATTTATTTTACTAGAATTTATATTAGGAATCTTCCAATTTAATAGCATATAAGCTGCAAAGCAAGATTGTACTTTGACTTCAAAATCAACTCCACCGCCACCTGTAGAGAATGGATTACTTTGCTCTAGATTGTGTTTTAAATTACTTTCTTCTCCCATAAAATTACCTCTTAATACCTATATCAGATTTATTACTACTAATCTATATTCTGCTATGTTACACTGAACATAAATATGTATCTATTGGCTCATGTGCTAGTATACTTATTCAATCATATTTGCTCCATTTATTATAATACTTCTTAAATAAACAGCATCATATAAAATGGTAAACTTATTTTTTTATCTACCACACCTAAATTCCCAGAAATAAATTTATATCCATATAATACATCATCTCGTTTTAAAAACTCATTTAGAGACAACGTTGGTCCATTATTAGACTTTAC
>JAISHG010000055.1 GCA_031262685.1 Lachnospiraceae bacterium
AATTTAGCGAGTGAATTCGGAGAAGTAAAGACCCAGAAAAAAGGAAAATTTGTATATGTACTAGCATTCTTGCTAATTCTTTCAGTTGTTGGAGTTTGTGCATACTTTGCGTATCAAAGTGATGCTAAGAAAAAAGAAGACGAAGCATACACAAGTAGAATGGAAGAGATATATAATAATGCATCAACTTTATTAGAAAAAGGTGAGTACAAAAACGCATTAGAAGAATTAAACAAAATTGAATCATCATATAAAGACTATGATAAAGTCGAATTAAAAATAACTGAAGTAACAGAACAGTATTTAGATTCGTATCTAGAAAAAGCCGAAAAATTATTAGAAGAAAAAGAATATGAAGAAGCAATAAAAGTTTTACAAAATGTTGATGAAATGTTTAAAGGAGCAGATTTAGTAAAAGAAAAAATAATAAAAATAGAAATGGCACAAATAAACGAAAAAATAGAGGCATTATCACAAGAGGAAGATTATATTGGCATTATAGAATATGCAAATAGTAAGTTGGGTAGTGAGTACAATCAAATAGACGAAGAATTAAATGTGTATATATATTTATACAAATAGAAACTTATATAGCGAATTTCAGAGCTTACAAAAGTAAACTACGAGGATGCAATAACTGTGTTAAACAAAGTAATAGCAATAATTCCAGAAGATACAAAATTGTTAGAATTATTAGCCGAAGCAGAAACATATAGACCAACTTCATTAGGCGATATAGCATACCATGAAAAAACTGGAGATGTAATTGTAAAACTTGCAGGGACAGTAAAAGATAATATGGAATCTTCATATACAGATTACTTATATACAACAGACGAGCAGGCTTCAATCTCTTATAAAATAGATAAAAAATATAATGTTTTCAAAGGAGTAGTGTGTTTGAATTTCACAAAAAGCACTACTACAACAAATACAGTATTTAGAGTTTATGGGGATGACGTACTAATATATGAATCTCCAAACGTAACAGCTGGTGCAATTCCTACTCCATTTCAAATAGATGTAAGCAATGTAGAATTACTTAAAATAGAGATAACTAGAGATGCATATGCTGCAGGAATAAACGCATTTATTGGAACACCAATATTACAAAGATAAACAAAACAAACTCGCCAAATTGCCTAGTCTATTTGGCGAGTTTGTTTTATCATTAAATCTCCAAAAATGGCATAACCTTGTTTAGGATTATTTACTAAAACATGTGTAATTGCTCCTATAAATTTATTGTTTTGTATAATTGGGCAGCCACTCATTCCTTGTATAATTCCGCCAGTTAAGTCAAGTAAATCATTATCTGTAACTTCAATTAGCATACTTTTGTTGTCGGAATTATTGTTCTTGTAAATCTTTTTGATCTCAATATCATATTCTTCTTTAACACCATTTTCTAATGAACATATTATTTTTGCAGGACCTGTTTTTATTTCGTTTCTTGGCGCAACTTCCATCTCATTTTCGTAATTAATATTTAAAGAATCTAAATTATTAAGTCGCCCATATATTCCGAAGTTAGTATTTTTAAACACTTCTCCAATGCTACTTTGACCAGAAATAGTCCCTCTTATTTCCCCAGGATTTCCACGCTCACCTTTTATGATAGATAAAATATTTGTAGACACAATTTCGCCATTTGCAATGCTAATAAGATCTTCAGTATCGATATCTACAATGCCATGCCCTAATGCCCCAAAATTACCAGTGCTAGGCTCATAATAGGTTATGGTGCCAACTCCAGCTGCGGCATCCCTTACCCATAATCCTAATTTATATTCGTTAGAAGTAGTTTTGGTTGGAGTTATGGAAGTATAATACTCTTTACCATCTCTAACGTAAGTTAAATCTAATTCATTTCCATTTGAAGTATTAACTGTTTCAACTAAATCGGCAGTGCATGTTATAGCAGTTTCTTCTATAGAAATTATCATATCGCCTTCTTTAATGTTGCATTTTTCGTAGGGTTTTGAACCCTCAATTTCACTCATTCCTACGACTAAAACACCGTTTGTGTATAGCTTTAGCCCAACGGTGCTACCTATTGGTATTACAGTTGTAGAAGGTATTACATTAACAGTAACTTTTTTTAATGGGATTAAATTAAACAAAGATATATTAACAGTAGAAGTTTCAATAGTCTCTATATTTGATGATGTATCTGTGGATGCTTGAATAGCATGATAATTACCGTAATTATCACTTCCTTCAGCAGTTATACCGAAGAAGTGTGCTAAGTTCTAGTTTTTCATTTTTCAAAAGTAGTATATTAGTTGGAATTGCATCAATACTACATATATAAATCAATAAGATAAGCAAAAATCCTATAATTGGTACAATCTTTTTTGGTTTCATAAATTATCGTTCCTTTCAGGAAGTTGATATAATAATAGAGTAACCAAAAAAAAATTTTTTATTATGCAGTTTGTTTCGATTCAAAAAGAAAAAAGTGCTTGCAATTGGTAAAAAATTGCTATATAATGCACTTGCATAAATAAATTACAAAAAGAGTGGGACTTATCCCGCTCTTAACTTTTGTAAGGAGAGGATAAAGTTTTGGCAAATATAGAAGAAAAAGTGCAAAGTGCAATCGAGCCTCAAATAAAGCAATTAGGCTATAAACTTTACGATATAGAATATGTAAAAGAGGGAAAAGACTATTTTCTTAGAATATACATAGATAACGATTCAGGTATAGGCTTAGAAGATTGCGAAAAAGTTAGTGGTGGCTTATCCGAAATATTAGACAAACAAGAATATTTAAAAGAACAGTATTTTCTAGAGGTATCATCTCCGGGAATCGAAAGAGTGTTAAGAAAAGATGCACATTTAGAAGAAAGCATTGGGAAACAAATAGAAATAAAATTATTTAAACCATATGAAAACAAAAAAACATATACAGGTATATTAAACAGTTTTACTAAAGAAATAGTTCGAGTTTCAGAAGATAATAAAACAATAAATCTAGACAGAAAGCTAATAGCTCATATGAAAATATTATATAATTGGGATTAAATAGGGGGAATTAAAAATGAAAGCAACCGATAACAAAGAATTGATAAAAGCAATTGAAGAATTAGAAAGTACAAAAAAAATAAACAAAGACTACTTACTAGAATCACTAGAAACGGCATTAGTTACAGCATATAAAAAGGACTTTGATTCTGAAGAGAATGTTAAAGTTACAATAGACAAAGAAACAGGAGAAATGCATATTTATTCAGTAAAAGATATTGTAAAAGAAATAGAAAATCCAACAACACAGGTACTACTTGCAGAAGCAAAAAAAGTTAATAAAACACTAAAAGTAGGAGACATTTTAAATATAGAAATAGTTCCAAAAGACTTTGGTAGAATTGCTGCTCAAACGGCAAAACAAGTTATGGTACAAAAAATAAGAGAAGCAGAAAGAGATATAATTTATACTGAATACAATGATAAAAAAAATGAAATAGTAACAGGCTTAATACAAAAAGCAGATAACTCAGTCATAATAATGGATTTGGGTAGGTTAGAAGGAGTTATGCTTCCAAAAGAAAGAATACCAACAGAGCATTACAAGGTAAACGATAAAATTCGTGCATATGTAATAGATGTTGAAAAAGGGATTAAAGGAATGCCACAAGCTATGGTATCAAGAAGTCATCCGGATTTTGTAAAAAAACTATTTGAATTCGAAATACCAGAAATATACGAAGGATTAATAGAAATAAAGAGTATATCTAGAGATGCTGGATATAGAACAAAAGTTGCAGTATACTCAACAAACGAAAACATTGATCCAGTTGGTTCTTGTGTTGGTCAAAAAGGAATAAGAATACAGAATATAATAAATGAATTAAATGGCGAAAAAATAGATGTAATAGAGTGGAACGAAGACCCATCAATATTCATATCTTCTGCATTATTACCAGCAGAAGTAAAAGCTGTAGATTTAAACGAAGAAGAAAGATTCGCACAAGTAATAGTTCCAGATGAACAACTATCTTTAGCAATAGGAAAAGCTGGTCAAAATGCTAGATTAGCAGCAAAGCTTACAAATTGGAAAATAGACATAAAGAGCGTAACTCAATTTAAAGAAATGCTTATTGAGCAGCAAAGTGAACAAGAAGGCGAAGAAGATAATGCAGGAACAGAAGAGGTTCAAGACGATATTGAATAAAATTAGGTTTTAAAAAGGAAGTAATTTATGAATCATATTCCACAAAGAACTTGTATGGGTTGTAGAGCAAAGAATAGTAAGCAAGAACTAATACGAATTTTAAAAAGTAAAGATGGGATAATAACTATAGATAAAACAGGAAAGTTAGATGGACGAGGAGCATACATATGTGATAACATGAATTGTTTAGAAAAAGTTATTAAATCTAGAAATTTAGAAAAAGTGTTAAAAGTAAAAATTAGTGAAGAAATATATAATAATTTAAGAGGTGTGATTATTGGTAATTAGTAAAGT
>JAISHG010000057.1 GCA_031262685.1 Lachnospiraceae bacterium
TACTATTACGAAATTCAAGATGATTTCAATTTAGATAGTAATATGTTAGTAGAAACAAAAGCAATTTTATTTAATATATTTCGAGATTATCTTTGTACAGAAGAGCAGAAAAAGAAAATTATAGAGATGCAAAAAGAAGAAAGAATTGAAAACGAAATAAAAAAAGGACAAAAATTTAGCAACGATGTTTTTGCTAGAAAAGATAAAATAGTAGAGAACAATGTGAATACTGAGCTTGTAGAAATCAAAAAAGAAAGCATATCTATAAAAATTTGGAATTTCATTAAACAAATCTTGAGGAAAATAAAAAGGAAATAGTAAAATCTTTAGAAGAATTACAAAAAGAAAAAAATGACAATACCAAATGATAGTATAAACTAAATACGTATGATAAAATCTAAAAATAGTAATTAAAAGGGGTCTGAAAGAATGAATGATAAGTTTAATAAAATTGTAGTCTTAGAAAAAATTGTTATAACTAGCGATGGATTAAAAGAATTACAAAATTATTGTGAAGAACTTGTAATATATAATGATACTGCAGAAGGTGAAGAAGAAAACGTTAAAAGAATAGGAGATGCTGATTGTATTTTAGTATCATATAGTGCGAAAATCACAAGAAAAATAATCGACCGTGCACCAAATTTAAAATACATAGGATTAGGGGCATCGTTATACCATGAAAAATATTCAAACGTAGATTTACAAGCGTGTAGAGATAATAACATAGTGGTTTTGCCACTAAAAGATTATGGGGATGAAGGAACGATTGAATACATAGTAGCGGAATTATTAAATATATTACATGGATTAAAACAAAATAGATGGAAAGAAAAAGTACACGAATTAAACACCTTAAAAGTAGGAATAATTGGACTTGGTACAATAGGTGGAATGACAGCAAGAGCATTAAAATGCTTTGGAGCAGACGTTTATTACTATAGCAGACATAGAAAACCAGAATTTGAAAAAGAAAATATAAAGTATTTACCTTTAAATGAATTGCTAGAAACAGTGAGTGTTGTTAGCATAAGTGTAAACAGAGATAGCTTGGTAATGAATAAAGAAGCTTTCAAAATATTTGAAAATGGAAAAATAATTATAAATACTTCTCTTGGAATATGCTACGACATAGAAGCTTTAGATGAATGGATAAAAGATAAATCTAACTATTATATTTGTGATAATGCAAGTATGAGTGAAGAAACAAAGCATATTGTAGAAAATAGTAATGTAATATATAACGATTTACATGCAGGTCATTCTATGCAAACAGATATAAGGGCAACAGAGCAAACAATTAGTAATATTAGGAATTTTTTAAAAGTGGATAGTAACCATTTTGAAAGGATAAAAAATGTATAAAAATTGGGATGAATTTGAATCCAAGAGGAATGAAATTGCAAATGAAGGTATTGAAGGCATAAAGAAAATGTTACTTAAAGGAGATACATTATCTCAGCAACTACATTTCGACGAGACAGAAGAGTATATAAAGAAAATTGTTTTAGCACAATTTGATATAAGTAAAATGTTAATCAATGGAAAATATAATCCTGGTACAGTAGCTTATAGAGAAGACAACAATCATGATAAAAAGCACTATATTGAAGATAGAGATAAAATAATACAACGTATTTACTCTGATTCTGTTTTACAATTTTCTGAAAACGAAATGGATTCAATTTTGGGGAATAGTTTGGGTATAGAAAACGAAGAAGAATATGAAAGATGGAACCAAATTGGTTATTCAGCAGTTACACGCGATCATACAATACAATCCTTAGCAGAAGAAGAGACGATAAGATATAATTACGAAAATGAGAATAATCCAGTAAAAAAATTTTTTCAGTCATTTAAATACAAAAAACTATTTAAAAACACTGAAATCGAAGATAAATTTTCTAAAAAAATAAGAGAATTGCTACAAAAAGGATTTGAAATAACTAATGGAAACCCGCGTAGAGCGGAGGATTATGCAGTAAGTAACATTCAAAAGGGTATTAGTGAATACCCAAATTTAATACAAGCATCATCAATTGCAGAAATGGCAATTGACTCATTAAAACATCAAAAAATAGAACCTATCAATATAGTAGAATCTTGTAAAGAAAGTAGGAGAGTAGAAAAGGAAAACGAAAATATAAAATCACAAGATTTTAGGCAGCATTCTGTAACGTTAGGAGGAAATGATGCGGATTCAAGAGAGTTAGTAATAGAAACGATGGATTTTAAAGAGATACCCAAAGCAATGCAAGAATTGCAAGAAAATTATGAGGAGTTATATAATAATTCTGTTTCAAGTGACGAATATGCAAAAGGCTTGGCAAAGATATATTCGGATTTTATATACATTCAGCCCTATGAAGATGGAAATAAAAGGACCGCTACTTGTTTATTAAATAAGATGTTTTTGTCTAAAGGACTACTTCCGCCGGTTGTTAGTTTAGTAAATGACGATAGATTTATAGAAGCTGTGCTTAAAGCAAAAGAACAGGATTATTCGGATTTAGAAGACTTAATATTAAGTGAGTACAAAAAAGTGAACTCAGTAGAAAATACGGATAATATAAAAACAAAAGAGAAAACAGAAGAAAAATCTGATGCGGACAGCATAAGAGAATAAAATTTATATGTTTTGAAAGGGGTTTTATATATGATAATAAAAGTAGAACAAACGGAATCAAATTTAAAAAGCAAGTTTGAAATAAGAGTAAATAATGTTTTGAAATATTTTGCGGGTTCGCCATGGATGAAAATAGATGTACCATTAGATGTAGATGAAGTTAGAAGATGTATAATTACGGACCTAAACGAAAATATTTGTTATGCAACTTCATATAATGTTGGGGAAAATGTAGCAAACGATGCTATACCAATGAAATGGGCTATAACAGGAAGTCAGAAAACTTCTATATATAAAGTTATTGATAAAGAAAATAACCTATGTGGGAAATTTTACAGACTTATAAATGGCATAATAGACACTAAATATGTTATTGAGTATAACGACGAAACGTTTATATGCTATAGCAAATCTGTTGGAAAAACAAGAAACATTTTTGTGTATAAAGATGATGTTCAGGTTGCAGAAATTGTAAAACCTTTAAGCACAGTAAATAATTTAGATAACTACTATATATATTTACTTGACAATTATAGCTATTTAGAAACAATCATATCATTTTTTACAATATATTTTGATTATAAAAATTATGCCAATAGTGGAGAGATAGTAAAAGGAAAAACAGAAGTTGGATTTAGCTATACCTACGACAAAAACAATAAATTTTACGATAAAAATTGGATTTCAAATAATTTTAATAAAGAAGATGTTCAGTTAATCAATCAAAATATTGTAAAAAGTAGAGATGAAAATATGGAAGAAATAAAAAAACAAGCAAAAATTATACTTGCGATTTTTGCTGCAGGATGGCTTTTGATTTTTATTATTTTGGGAATCGTACATTTGCTATAGTAATCATAGCGATGGGCTTAAAAACATTAAGCTCTTTTTAGTAATTTTAAGATTGGAGAGTTAAATATACTATGGAAGTAACAATTTTAATGGCATTATCGTTAAATGGATTTATTGCAAGACCAGATGGCGACGAAGAGTTTTTATCGGAAAAAGGTTGGGACATAATGCAAAGCTATATAAAAGAATACAATAACCTAGTATGGGGCAGAAAAACATATGAAACGGTACTTGGCTGGGGAGAAGAATACGAAAAATATTTAGAAAACGTAAATTTGGTAGTGGTATCTAGTAAAGAAAAAAGTACCAATACAAGTGCAGTCTACTGTCAGAGCCCTAAGGAAGCAGTAGAATATTTTCAAAATAAAGGAATGGATAAAGTTTTGGTTTCAGGTGGAGCAACACTTAATACATCATTTGTAAAAGAAGGACTAGCAGATGAACTAATACTTACATATAATCCAGTAATAATTCCAAACGGCATAAACCTATTTGGTAGCGACATAGCAGATTTGAATTTGAAATTAAAAGATGTAAAAATTATAGAAGATTTAGTCCATGTAAAATATGAAATATTAAAATAAAGAAGAGGTAAAATTATGAGAGATGTAAAAATAGGAAGAATATATAGACACTTTAAGGGAAACCACTATTATATAAAAGATGTAGCAATTCATTCGGAAACAGGGGAAGAATATGTTGTATATCAAGCACTATACGATGATTTAAAAGTATATATAAGACCTAAAACAATGTTTTTAGAAAAAGCAGATTTAAATAGAGCAGACAATATTTTTAAACAAGGATACAGATTTGAACTTATAGATATGGAAGAAAATAAGATATAAGTGCGTCAAAATAAAGAAAAATGGAGCTTGAAACAGACAAAAAAAGAATAAAATAGAAAAGAATAATATGTAAATATATGTAAAAAATAAAATAATTAAAAAAATTTAAAAAAGATATTGACACTAATTATTAAACTGTGCTAAAATCTATGATGTTCACTTTGAAGAGTGAGCACGGTACATTGAAAAATAAACAAGAAATAACCTTTAGAGAAACCAAGCGGTAATACAAAGTATTACCAAAAAATAATAAAGATAAAAAAAGATAATGAGTCAAGAACTCAAAAGTAACGTATATGTAGAGAAATTTATATATAACAATAAACAAGAGAGTTTGATCCTGGCTCAGGATAAACGCTGGCGGCGCACATAAGACATGCAAGTCGAACGGACAGAA
>JAISHG010000056.1 GCA_031262685.1 Lachnospiraceae bacterium
AAAAGAAGTGGTAGAAATTTTTTTGGATTATGTCCTTTCCATAAAGAAAAATCACCTTCTTTTTCTGTTTCACCAGATAAACAAATTTTTCATTGTTTTGGTTGTGGTGTTGGCGGAAATGTTATTCATTTTATAAGTCAAATCGAAAACTTGGATTTTAAAGAATCACTTGAACTCCTTGCAGAAAGAGCAAATATAACACTTCCTGTATTAAGTTTTTCAGGAGAAGACAAAAATCAAGTTATAAAACAAAAGATTTATGAAATAAATAATAAATCTGCTGAATTTTATCATAACAGTTTATACAATAAAGATTCAAAAATTGCACAAGACTACATAAAACTACGAAAACTTAATAATGATACATTAAAAGCATTTCAAATAGGATATGCTGGACAGAACAATGAACTATATGCGTATTTAAAAGGGCAGGGGTTTTCAGATGAAGAATTATTAGCCTCTAGTATGGTTATAAAGAATGAATCTGGAAAGTATGTAGATAGGTTTCGAAAAAGGCTTATGTTTCCAATACAAGATGTTAGGAATAAAACTATTGCATTTGGAGGTAGAGTGCTAGATTCGTCGCTTCCTAAGTATATAAATTCTCCCGAAAACGCAGTATATTCAAAAGGTAGAAACCTATATGGCCTAAATGTTGCCAAAAATGAAAACGCATCAGTTCTAATAATAGTAGAAGGATACATGGATGCAGTTTCACTTCATCAGCGAGGCATTAAAAATGTAGTTGCATCACTTGGTACAGCATTAACAGAGGCTCAAGGACGACTACTTAGAAAGTATTCAGAAAAAATAGTAATATCATACGACTCCGATGCGGCAGGACAAGCAGCAACTCTTAGAGGATTAGAAATATTAAAAAATATGGGGTGCGATGTTAGAGTTCTTCAAATGGAAGATGCTAAAGATCCAGATGAATACGTAGTGAAGTTTGGTAGCGGTAGATTTAATATGTTAGTTAACCAAGCAATTTCATTAGTAGAGTTTAAAATAAAAGTATTAAAAAGTAAGCTAAACATCGAAAATACCAATGACAAAATAAAATTCTTAAACGAAATAGCAAAAATACTTTCTACAGAAGACAATAATATAGAGCAAGAAGTTTATATAGAAAAAATATCTAAAGACTATAACATTTCTAAAGAGGCAATATATGCACAAATAAACAAAAACAGTTCAGCAACCAATAAAGGGTCAAAAATTTTAGAAAAAACATTGCCAATACATAATAAAATTAAAATTAAAGTATCGGATGAAGTATCTATAAAACGTGAAAAGCTGGTTATATCTTTTTTACTTAATGGCGGACTGGAAGTATACGAAAAAATTAAAAATTATATTATGCCAACAGATTTTACGGAAGAAAACAATATATTAATCTTAAAAAAACTGTATGAAGAATTTGAAAGAGGAAATAGTAATATTAACAATATTTTAGATACATGGAAAGAGCCTGATAAAATAAACTATATTACTGGAATAATGGCTGAAGATTTCGAAATCACAGATATAGATAGATCCATAAAAGATGTTATAGCTATTTATAAAAAAGAAAAGTTAAATCAAAATAAAATTGACATAATAGCAAAATTAGAAAACAATAAACTTTCGATAGAAGAAAAAAGTTTATTAGAAAAAGAACTTAACGAAATAATAATAAATTTGGCTAGTATTAGATAACATATACAATAATAAAAGGGGAGTGTAAGAAAATGGCAAGACCAAAAAAAGTAGTAGACGAAGTTCAAGAAGAATCCATAGAAAATCAAAAAATTCAAAAGAAAAAGAATAATGATATTCAAAAAGCTAAATTAGAAAAAAGCAAAAAGGATAAGCCAGAAGCTGTTAAAACACTAGAAGAAGAGCAAGATACTAATACAAAGGTTAGCGAAATAGTAAAAAAAGCAAAAGAAAGTGGACAAATAACTTATGGAGAACTTGCTAATGGTTTAGGTGATGCCAATATAGAGCAAATAGATAAAGTTTTTGATGCATTCGAAGAATATGGTATTGATGTATTAAAAGATGAAGAAGATGAGCCAAATTTAGAAGATATAGAAGAAGTAGAATTAGTAGACGACAAAGAATTAATGAATTTTGAGGGTGTAAATGTAGATGACCCCGTAAGAATGTATTTACGTGAAATAGGTAAAATACCATTATTATCATTTGATGAGGAAGCAGAATTAGCTCAAAAAATGTTAGATGGTGATGAATATGCTAAACAAAGATTAGCAGAGTCTAATTTAAGGTTAGTTGTAAGTATTGCAAAAAAATATGTAGGTAGAGGAATGCTATTTTTAGACCTTATTCAAGAAGGAAATATGGGTCTTATAAAAGCAGTAGAAAAATTCGACTATACAAAAGGATTTAAGTTTAGCACATACGCTACATGGTGGATAAGACAAGCTATTACAAGAGCAATAGCAGATCAAGCAAGAACAATAAGAATACCAGTACACATGGTAGAAACAATAAATAAACTAATAAGAACATCACGTCATTTACTTCAATTATTGGGTAGAGAACCTACACCAGAAGAAATTGCAAAAGAAATGGAAATAACTCCAGAAAGAGTTATGGAAATCCAAAAAATAGCACAAGACCCAGTATCTTTAGAAACACCAATAGGGGAAGAAGACGACAGTCATTTAGGAGATTTTATTCAAGATGATGATTCTCCTGCACCACACGATGCAGCAGCATTTACGCTTTTAAAAGAACAATTAGAAGAGGTAATGCAAACTTTAACACCAAGAGAAGCGAAGGTATTAAAACTAAGATTTGGTCTAGAAGACGGCAAGGCAAGGACTTTAGAGGAAGTTGGAAGAGAGTTTATGGTAACCAGAGAAAGAATAAGACAAATAGAAGCAAAGGCACTTAGAAAACTTCGTCATCCTAGCAGAAGCAAGAAACTAAAGGATTATATGAATTAGGGCTTGTTTTTTATCCAAAAATATGGTAAACTAACTATGTATTTTATAAACAAGTGAGGTGAATTCTTAACTTATAGTTAAGAAATAAAATGGGAAAAATTAGTGATTCAATTAAGAGAGTGTTTCAAGTTTTAGGAGAAATAGATGAACCAGGCGATGCTGAATATGCTATTGATAATACGGCGGGGATTAGTGAAGCTGACTTAAAAGTATTAACAAATGCACAAAATAGTGTTGTGGCAAACGAAATTAGATATGATGAGGAGTCTATAAAAAAGAATACTAAAAAAGCTATAGTAGAACATGTTGACGTAGAAGGAAAAGATAAATATGGTTCTAGTTCAAACGGTGGAACAAGAAGAAAAAAAGATACTGGAATTAAAAAAACTACCGAAGAAATGGAAAGAGATATATAATAAAATTAAAACGGATGTACATCCGTTTTTTTGTTTGACAAAAAAACTCTTAATATATATAATAATCACATATTTTGTGAAAAGAAAGAAGGCTTATTGTATGAAATATATACGAATATTGTTAATAGCAATTACATTATTACTTTTTATAACTATAAGTTCTTATGCAAAAACTGGTACAGTAACTTCAGAAGGAGTTAACTTTAGAAAAGAAGC
>JAISHG010000073.1 GCA_031262685.1 Lachnospiraceae bacterium
CACACCAAACTTAACATAAATTCATAATATATAGTAAATACCAAAGAAAGGAGGCTTATTGATGCTACTTGAAGGAAAAAAAGTAGGCTTCTGTCTTACTGGCTCTTTTTGTACATTTAACAATGTAATCCCTCAAATTTCTAAACTAAAGAAAGAAGGCGCAGAAATTATACCAATAATGTCTTTTAATTCATACAATTTAAACACCAAGTTTGGAGATGCAGAGGATTTTATAAAGCAAATTGAAGAAATTACAGAAAATAAAATAATTCATACTATTGAAGATGCCGAACCAATCGGTCCTAAAAAAATGACTGATGTTATGGTAATTGCTCCTTGCTCTGGAAACACTATTGGAAAGCTTGCTCATGGAATAACGGATACCCCTGTTCTTATGGCAGCAAAATCTCATTTAAGAAATGAAAATCCATTAGTAATTGCTATTTCTACAAATGATGGTTTAGCTGGAAGTGCAGAGAATATAGGTAAATTGTTAAATAAAAAACACACCTTCTTTATACCATTTAGACAAGATAATCCTATTACTAAACCACGTTCACTAGTTTTTGATGCAAATTACATTCTAGATACCATACTAAAAGCAGTAAATAACGAGCAAATTCAACCAATTATACTGTAACTTTAACCATATAATAACTTGTATTTATCTCCTTATTGATATAGAATAATCTAAGATATACTGATAAGGAGATTTTTTTATGGATTTTTTTTGTAATGATAAACCTATTAAAATCGAACTAAATCCAAAAAAATTCAAAAGACATGCTGTTAAAACACATTTTATTAACCAAGGAGAAAATTACATAGATATAATTTCTAAATACATAAGCCCAATATATAAGGATGGCGACGTTTTATGTATGTGCGAAAAAGTTATATCTTTGTGTCAAGGAAGAGTAATAAAACGTGAAGATATTAAAATAGGCTTTTGGGCTAAATTTTTAGCTAAATTTGCCGGAAAAACTCCTGCAGGAATTGGTGTTGGAGAACCAATAAAAATGCAATATGCCATTAACAAAGCCGGATTATTAAAAGTTATTTACGCAAGTATTTGTAGCGCTATTACAAAACTTTTTGGAAAAAAAGGCGTATTTTATAATATTGTTGGCCACGGTGTTGCTGGATTAGATGGATTTTATCCAAAAGTATGGAAAGAATATTCCGATATTGGTATAGAATTACCAGAAAATCCTACTGGCGTATGTAACGAAATTAAAGAAAAACTTGGGATTTCTTGTTATTTAGTAGATGCCAATGATTTAAGTATAGAAATTTTAGGTTATTCTTCAGACCTTTCTTATACAGAGGATGAATTAAAAGAACTAATAATAGATAACCCTGCGGGGCAAGGAAGAGAACTAACTCCATTTGTCTTAATTAGACCAACATCTAAATAATGCCATATTAAAAAACATATATGTAGCGGTGAGCATTGCGAACCATACACAAGCAGTGCGAACCATTAGCTCGCCCGCAAAACGAACCATATAAATAGGAGATTTCTATGAATAATATAAGACGAAAAACAAAACAAGTTATGTGCGGAAATGTACCAATTGGTGGAGATGCACCAATATCTATTCAATCTATGCCAACAACATCCACAAAAGATATAAAATCAACTGTAAAACAAATATTAGAATTAGAAAATGCAGGATGTGAAATCATACGTGTATCCGTAATGGATAGTGAAGATGCTTCTGCTATAAAAGAAATTAAAAAACAGATACATATTCCTCTTGTTGCAGATATTCATTTTGACTATAGACTTGCATTAGAATCTATAGAAAATGGAATTGACAAACTTAGAATAAATCCTGGAAACATTGGCTCTATTGAACGAGTTAAAAAAGTTGTGGAAATGGCAAAGCCAAGAAATATACCAATAAGAATTGGTATAAATAGTGGTTCTGTACATAAAAAGATATTAGAAAAATACAATCGGAATAGTTACTCCACAAGGCATGGTAGATAGTGCTATTGAACATGTTAAAATTCTAGAAGATTTAGATTATACAAATATGCTAATTTCACTAAAAAGTTCGGACGTAAAAGCTACAATAGAGGCATATAGACTAATGTCCAAAACAGTAAATTATCCTTTGCATTTAGGAATTACACATT
Source organism: Lachnospiraceae bacterium (assembly GCA_031262685.1). Lineage (GTDB taxonomy): Bacteria > Bacillota > Clostridia > TANB77 > CAG-508 > CAKPQL01. Next base: position 2,146 of record JAISHG010000073.1, read on the forward strand.
CCGGCACATTTTTGACTGGTACAATAAAATCCGCCATGGGACTCGGAGGTCTTTTGGCAGATGGTATTGGCGATACTGTTAGGGTTTCGTTAACAGCAGATTCAAAAGAAGAAATTAAAGTTGCTAAAGAGATTTTGTCTGGTTTAGACTTAAGAACTTTTGGTATTAAATATATAACTTGTCCTACTTGTGGAAGAACAAGAATTAATATAATAGAACTTAGCCAAAAGATTCAATCAGCATTAGAAAGAATAAATAAACCAATTACTGTTGCTATAATGGGCTGTGCTGTAAATGGTCCTGGTGAAGCTAAAGAAGCAGATATTGGTATAGCCGGAGGCATTGGAGAAGCTCTTTTGTTTAAAAAAGGTGAAATTATTTGTAAGATTAAAGAGGAAAATATTATAGAAACATTAGTAAATGAAATTAGTAAGATGTAGATATGAAACAAGGGCGCTATTACATCCGCCACTTTTAGCTTTAGTCGGATGAAAACTTTTCTCCTCGTTGCTCGAAAAGTATTATCCGACACGCTACGTGGCTACGTTAGCATCGTATCAATAATACCTATTTGGTTTCAATTGCCTGAATGCATTGCCTGTATTCGGGTTTATTTTTTACACATGTTATTAGTGTTATTCTATTGTCTTTTGTTACATTTAGATACGACCAATCTGTTTCCTTAATTATTATATTTACTGTAACCTTATATTTTCTTTTATCCTTTCCATATGTATAAATAATTTCATCGCCTTTTTTGAGCTTGTGTATGTCTTTAAAATAACTTTCTACAATTAGTCCTCTATTATGTGCAGCAAGACCAACATTGCCGTTCCAAATATTCGTTTTTTCAAAGTGTCCCACATAATTTGCTATAACTTCTCCGACTTGTTCCATCTTTTATTGGCGCTATTAAATTTATTGATGGAATTTGTATTTCCCATGTAGAATCAGGGTTTGAATTTGTTTCATTTTGGGCGGAGTTAGGCGTTCCTAACGGGTCATTTCTTACCAACCCCGCCCCTACAATATCATTTTGGGCAGATATAGCCCCATCCCCAATACTAGAGGATGTTTTATCCATTATTTTTGCCATACTAAAATCTACTAGCAAAAATAAAACTATAGACATTATTAATGTAATAGCAAATATGTTTCTTCTAGTATATGTAAACACAAGCTTTGCCTCCTTATATTCTTTTATTGTTTTTAATTTGGAAAACTTTTTGAACCTTCTTAGAAATAAAATTTTTTTGAACTTAATATTATGCAATTAGATTATTACTTTATTAAGTCTTTGTAAAGATTTTCTTGTCGACAAAATTAGACAAAGGACGCAAATTTATTGCGTCCTCACGAATCATTTTATATATATAGTTGGATCCACATATTCACCATTTTCTAACACTTCAAAATGTAAATGATATTCGTCTGCTATTTCAAACGATGCGGTATTCCCTACAGTACCTAGTGTTTGTCCACTTACTACCATTTCCCCTATAGACACAAACTCTGCTGTTAATAAATTTGAATATACTGTTTTAAATCCCCTTGTATGCGATACTATCACTGTTAGTCCATATCTAGGGTCATTTTTTATTGCTTCTACTACACCATCTGCAGAGGCTTTTACTACTGCCCCCTTATTAGTTTTAATATCTACACCATTGTGCGTTATCCATTCTTTTAAAGTTTCAGAATAAATTAAACTATCTTTTGCGTATTCCCTTAGAATTTCGCCATCTACCGATTTTTTAAATTCCGGCATTGGCTCTGGAGTTGGTTCTGGACTTGATGGGGCCGTATTTACTAAACTTGCATCCGTATTTATTTCTGTAGACGGCAGCGGCGAACTTTCTGTTTCGGTTAAACCAGATTTTACTTCTTCTACAGTTTTACCCATTTCCGATGTAACGCTTTCTACTTGATTCCTAATATCCGCTTCACTCACTAAATCAGCTAAACTTTGGCTATCTAATAAACTATAATTTAAATTTTCATTCAGTTTTTTTGTATAAATATTATAGGTTACTATAAATCCTATAATAGCTACTACTAGCGTTACTGTAGAACCAATAACTAAATTCCTAAATCCTGTTAATCCTTTATTTTTTTCTCTTCTTGGCATTATAATCATCCTTTCAATATGTCTTTATATATACAATTATTTCCATGCAGTATGAAAAATATACATTACATATTGATAATTTCCGTGCCAACATAAAAATGTTTAATTATATCTTCGTAATTTTGCCCTTGCTTTGCCAAACTATCCGCTCCAGTTTGACTCATTCCAACTCCATGTCCATAGCCTTTTACAGAAAACTTAACATTATCACCATCAATCTCCACGGTAAAATTTGCAGACCTAAGTCCAAAAATCGTTCTTGTCTCTACTCCAGACAAATTTAAATTACCAAATTTTATTGTTTTAACTCTTGTTCCTTCAGTGTACTCTAATATTTGTACCTCATTTTCTAAGGAAAAATCTATTTGAATATCACTATGATATGCTTTTATTTTATCTATTACTTCTTGCTTGGTTGCTATAGTTTCTGAACTATACTGGCTATATGCATCTTCTCCAGATGTTGCAACAGCTTGAAGGTATGGGTAAGCTTCTCCCCCTCCCCATACATTTATAGGTATTTCAGTTACCCCTCCGCTACTTGCGTGAAAAAATGCATTTATTGGTTTTCCATCGTATGTAATTATCTTTCCTGCTGTTTCATTTACAGCTATTAAAATATTATTCCAATATGCTTCTCTATTTACTTCTTCCCATCTTGCTAATCT